>CAZZWJ010000381.1:0-2494 GCA_964657875.1 uncultured Solirubrobacteraceae bacterium | reverse complement strand
GCCGAACTGCTCACCGTCCCCAGTGCCCGCAGGCACGGTGGGGCTCAGCGTCGCGCCGAGTCGCGGATGGCGTACCGGCTCGGGGTGAGCGGCACGGTCGGCTCGGGGATCTGGCTGAGGCGGTTGATGAGCTTGGTCCACTGGGCGGGCCGCAGCTGGTTGCGCACGACGCCGGAGAGCTTGCGGTTGGCGCCGTAGGCGGGCACGTAGCTGACCTGGATGCGGTTGGCGTGGTCGGGCAGTGCGAGCGTGTTGCTCTGACCCTTCATCGGCGTGTCGCTGACGATGTCGTCGGGGGCCATCGAGCCCTGGAGCGTGAGCAGTCGCCGGATCGTGATCTGAGCGATCGATCCGGGCCCCTGATGACCGAGGATCGGGATCGAGTTGATCGCGGAGATGTCAACGCTCTCGCCGGTGGCGCCCGCGCGGTCGACGCCCGTCGTCCCGTGGGCACTCGCGTCGCAGGCGAGGCCCGAGACGGTCGGATCGAGGCCCGACGCGGACAGGAACTCGATCACGGCGAGGATGCGGCGGTCGATGGTGCCCGCCTGGATGTCTCGCCGGCCGCAGTTGTAGATGCGCACGTGAGGGTCGGTGAGCACCCGGGAGGTGAGCTGCTGCTTGGACATGAGCAGCACCTGGCCGGTGTTCGGGTTCCGGGCGCCCGGACCGTAGAAGGGGTCGATGTTGTTGGCCCGGTAGACCGCGGTGGCCTGCAGCAGCTTCCAGCCGTCGAGGATCGGCTTGGGATCGATGTGGGGGGCGCCCTTGCCGGCCGGCTGGATCGCGAAGGTGAGGTGCGAGGAGACGCCCTGGCTGGGACCGCCGATGCGGCCGAGGATCGTGCCGCCGATCACGATCGAGCCGACCTTCAGTCGCTTGAGCGTGTACTGGCCCCGGGCGAGGTGCAGGGTGTCGGCGAAGTAGTTCTCAAAGCTCGAGATCGGCCGGGAGGCATGCTGGAGCTGGAGCTTGCCGCCGGCGGCGTAGGAGGCGCTGCGAGCCGGCCGTGCGAACAGTCGCTCCTTGACCATCGGGGTGGCGGCCGGGTGCCCGGAGGTGGCGGCGGGGTGCCCGGAGCTGGCAGCCGGGCGCCGGACGGCGGTGGAGTGGGCGTGGGTGCCCGAACGGGCCATCGAGGCGTTCTCTGCGGTGATCGCCCGGCTGACGGCGGCGGTCGAGAGCGGGTGGCGCGCGCCGACGGCGACCTGATGGCCGGCGGTCGCCGCGCCGGCGGGCGCCTTGACCTTCGGGGTCGCGAGCTCGGCGGCGATGTCGCGGGAGGTGATCCGCACCGGCTTGGGCGAGGCGAAGTGGCGCGACACCGACCCCAGATGGGCGTAGGTGTAGACGTTGCCCGTCGAGTCCTGCAGCTCGATGTAGTTGCCCAGCGCCGCGGAGCGGCCGAGCTTGACGATCTTGCCGTCGTTGACGGCGATCACCGGGGAGTGGCGCTTGGCGAAGATCTGGGTGTCGGTCGCGCTGCCGGAGTCGACGACCTGGGCGGCGTTGTCGCCGTGGATCGCCCGGCCCCGACGGGAGATGACGCTCTCATCGGCGTACTTGGCGGGCGCCGCGACCGGGAAGTGGCCCTGGACCAGGCCGGTGAGCGCCCCGATCAGCGCGGTCGGCAGCCCGCCGAGCAGCTTGGCCCGCAGCAGCACCGACTGCACGTACCAGCCCGCGTGGTTGTAGGCGTAGATCGCGCGGGAGAGGTTCTGGGAGCCGCCGGCGGCGTGCAGGTATCGGGCGGCGGTGAAGATCGCGTCGACGGGGTTGTAGGGGTCGGCGGTGCCGTCACCGTTGGCGTCCACGCCCCAGCGCTTCCAGGTCGAGGGCAGAAACTGCATCCAGCCCACCGCGCCGGCCGAGGAGACCGACAGGTTGCGCCCGTAATCGGTTTCGATCTGGTTGATCGACGCGAGCACCTCCCACGGGATCTGGTACTCGATCCCCGCCGCCTGATAGATCGGCAGCAGGAACGGCGGGACCTCGAAGGAGTTGATGAAGAAGTTCGGCACGCCGACGGACGGGGCGCCGGGCAGGGACACCGAGTAGGTCGGGTTCCGGGCGGTGGGGACGCCGCGGCCGGTGGGCATCGCGGACCGCTGCCGGGTCGACGTCCGCGTCTTTCGCGTGCCGGTCGTCGCGTGGGGGTGCGCGCGCCGAAGCCTCGCCGCACGTGGCCCGCCCGCCCGCTGGGTCGCCGGCTCCGGCCGGGAGCTCGTCGGCCGGGCGGCCGAGGTGGAGGTCGACGACGTGCGCCGACCCGGACCCGTCGACGTGGTCGACGTGGTCGGAGTGGTCGTGCCGGTGCTCGTCGTGGTGGGGGGCGCCGTGCGGGTGGTGGTCCGCGTCGCGGTCGTCGTCCCCGACGTCGTCGGTGGCGTCGCGGCGGTGGTCGAAGGCGGGCTCGCGGCCGCCGTGGTCGAGCCCGGTGCGGTGCCTGACCCTGAAGTGGAGGTCGAGACCGAGGTCGTCGGAGTCGATGTCG
>CAZZWJ010000380.1:0-2502 GCA_964657875.1 uncultured Solirubrobacteraceae bacterium | reverse complement strand
CGAAGCCGGCGAGCGCCACCGCGCGGTCCAGGCGCCCGTCGCCGGGTCGCCGGCGCGCGTGCTGTACGAGCGCGAGCCCGACCCAGGCGTTGTCGTCGTAGTAGATGTCGCCGCCCGCGGCGCCCAGGCGACCGGCCAGGGCGCCCGGAGGATCGGAGGCGTAGGCGGGGCCGCGGTCATCCCAATAGCGCTCCAGCGCGGCGAGGTGCCGCCCGATCACGTCGGTGAGCGCCTCCGGCGGCGATCCGGGGATTCCGGCGACGTCCAGATCGGCCACGAGCGCCCGGGCCAGCGGCCACAGATGCGCCACCGCCCCCGGCAGGTGCAGGGTCCCGTCGCGGCGCAGCATGCCGTCCCGGCGCTCGAAGCGCGCGATCATCGCCGCGTGGCCGTCGCGGGCCCGCTGGGCGTAGGTCGTCGTCGCGGTCGCCGACATCAGACCGCATGGTGGCAGCCCTCGCGAGTGCCCTACGCTCACCCGATGCCGGTCCTCACCCCCCAGGCCACCGACTTCCCCCGCTGGTATCAGGAGCTGATCGCCAAAGCCGAGCTGGCCGAGAACGGCCCGGTCCGCGGGACGATGGTGATCCGGCCGTGGGGCTATGCGATCTGGGAGCGCCTGCAGGCGGCGATCGACGTCCGGATCAAGGCCGCGGGCGCCGAGAACGTCTACTTCCCGCTGCTCATCCCCGAGGGCCATCTCCGGCGCGAGGCCGAGCACGTCGAGGGGTTCAGCCCCGAGCTCGCCGTGGTGACCGTCGCCGGCGGCAAGGTCCTCGAGGAGCCGGCGGTCATCCGCCCGACCAGCGAGACCGTCTTCGGGGAGTACCTCGCGCGCTGGATCCAGAGCTACCGCGACCTGCCGCTGCGCCTGAACCAGTGGGCCAACGTCGTGCGCTGGGAGCTGCGTCCGCGGCTCTTCCTGCGCACGAGCGAGTTCCTCTGGCAGGAGGGCCACACGGCCCACGCCGATCAGGCCGATGCCGCCGCCTACGCCCGCCAGATCCATACCGACGTGTACCGCACGGTCCTCGAGGAGGTGCTCGGGATCCCCGTCATCCTCGGCATCAAGACCGCCGCCGAGCGCTTCGCCGGTGCGACCGCGACGTTCACCTGCGAGGGCATGATGCGCGACGGCAAGGCGCTGCAGCTGGCCACCAGCCACGAGCTGGGCCAGAACTTCGCCCGGGCCTTCGACATCACCTACACCGCCGAGAGCGGTGAGGTCGAGCACTGCTGGACGACCTCGTGGGGCAGCTCGACGCGGATGATCGGCGGGATGATCATGGTCCACGGCGACGACTCGGGGCTGCGGCTGCCGCCGGCGGTGGCGCCCGTGCAGGTGGTGATCGTCGCCGTCAAGGACGACCCGGCGGTGCTCGACGCCGTCGATCGGATCGAGCGCGAGCTCGCCGAGGCGGGGATCCGGGTGCGCGCCGACCGCCGCACCGAGCTCGGTCTCGGCCGCCGGCTCACCGGCTGGGAGCTGAAGGGCGTCCCGGTCCGGATCGAGGTCGGCCCCCGGGACCTGGCCCAGAACTCGGTGACCGTCGTGCGCCGCGATCAGGCCGACAAGCGCTCGGTGCCCGTCGAGGGTGCCGCGCAGGCGGCGACGGACGCGGTCGCCGCCGCCGGCGCCGAGCTCTTCGCCCAGGCGGCGGAGCTCCGGCGGGCACGGACCGTCGATGTCGCCGACCTCGACGAGGCGGTCGAGGTCGCCCGCACCGGCTTCGCCCGGATGCCCTGGGCCGACGTCGGTCCCGACGGGGAGCGGCGGCTCAACGAGCAGGGCGTGTCGGTGCGGTGCCTGGTCGCCGCGGACGGTTCGATGCCGAGCGCCGGCGACGAGGCCGGCCTGGTCGCGATCCTCGCGCGCGCCTACTGATCTGAGCTCGCTGTCTCGGCGACGCTAACGATCTTCCGACAATTCTCTTCGGGGAGGGCACGAGTTCGTCGTGGAGGATGCTCGCCGTGCCGAGACCATCTTCCCCCCGCGGCGGCCGCTCGGCCCGGCTGATCCCGGCGGCATGCCTGGCGGCCGCGACCGCGGTCGTGCTCGTGATCGCCTTCGGCCAGGTCGATGCCGCGACGAGCTCGGCTCGGACCCAGCGACAGATCGTCACCGCGTCTGACGGCATCGTCCAGTCGACGGTCACCGGCACCGGGAACGTCGAGCCGGTCACCCAGGAGGCCGTGAACTTCCAGACCAGCGGCACGTTGAGCCGCATCGACGTCAGGAACGGCGAATTCGTGCACAAGGGCCAGCTGCTGGCCCGCCTGGACAACGGGACCGCGACGCTCACCCTCGCCGCGGCCCGCGCAACGCTCGCCCAGGCGCGGGTGACGCTCACCGACGACGAGAAAACGCTCGCCGCCGGCTCCTCGAGCTCCAGTGGCACGAGTGCGGTCGTCACCGGCTCCTCGAGCGCCTCTGAGACGAGTGCGCCGGTCACCGCCACACGGGGTGTCACCGAGGACGTGAGCGACGTGGTGACCGCAGCG
>CAZZWJ010000379.1:0-2507 GCA_964657875.1 uncultured Solirubrobacteraceae bacterium | reverse complement strand
AGTGGACCAGGCCAACGTGGGCGCCCTTGCGCTCTATGAACGCGCGGGGATGCACGCGGCCTACAACTACTCCTACCTCGTCCGAGGCGAGCGGGTCGCCGGGCCGCCCTGACTCTGGGCACTCCGGCGGACCATACGCCGCCTGAACTTCCCGGAGTCGCGTGGATCAACCGCCGCCCCGGGCGCCCCGCGGCGTCAGTAGGCGGTGCAGCGGCTGCGGTGGCGCGGGTGGGCCTTGTAGGGAGCGGTTCCGCCGCGCTCCCAGAGCAGCACGTCGACCTCGGCGGCGATGAGCTCGCCGGGACGGGCGGCGACGATCGCCTCGACGGCGTGCAGCGCACAGGCGCGGATCTCGACCTCCTCCGGGGAGCCGTGCTCGATCAGCTCACCGGCGTCGATGCGGGCGACGAGCTCGGGGGCGAAGGCGAGCACGCCGTCGAGGCGCAGGACGTGGGGGACGAGGTTGTCGGCGAACATCGTCAACCGGTCCCCGTCACGCCAGGTCACGACACCCGCGCGCTGCAGGTCGGCGGCGACGATCTGGGCGCGCTTGAGGAAGCCGACCGAGAGCTCGGCATAGGAGGAGCGGTCGGCGAAGCACGGCCAGCCTCCCAGCTCGGAGGCGAGCGCAACCGCGGAGGCGCCCGCCGCCTCGACGAGCGCGAGGGGATCCCCGTCGAAGCCGTCGAGCAGCCGCGACCCGAGGTCGCTCAGCGACAGCGAGTAGAGCTCCATCAGCTCGTGATCGGGATCCTGGCCGAGGATCGCGGCGACGTCGGCGGGGGTGAGGCGGGTGAGCGCCGCCGCATCCAGCGGCCCCGCGGCCTCCCAGTGAGACATCCAGGCGCCGGACACCGTGCCGTACCCGGAACGGCCCGCGGCCTTGCGCAGCGTCGGAAACCAGCCCGAGCCGAAGTTGATCGCGTCGAGCGTGAGCCAGTAGGCGGCCCGATCGGCCCGGGCCGTGGGGGAGAGTGGCACCGGTGGTGCGGAGATGGTGCTCCCGGCGGGCAGCGATCTCGCATACGGGCCGATCGCATCATCGTGGACCCGCACGCTGCGGGCCCGGCGGGCGACCTCCGCGCAGGTGTCGCGCAGATCGTCGAGCGCGGTCATCACCCCGTCTGCGGCCGCGGGACGCGCCACACGTCGCCGGCGGTCAGTCCCCGCCGGATCGCCGCGGAGTGCTCCCCGGGGGTCGGCGGAGGGCCGGGCGCCGGGGCGGGGGTGGCGCTGAAGCGGGGGCCGGGCGCCGCCTGCAGTTGCCCGTCGACGGTGAGAAACGTCTCCCGGGCGACGTTGTGGGGGTCATCCGCCGCCTCGGCCACGGTGAGCACCGGCGCCACGCACGCGTCAGTGCCCTCATACACGTCCAGCCACTGCGCCAGTGGGCGCCGCGCGATGATCCCCGCGACCCGCTCGCGCATCGCGGGCCAGCGGGCGCGGTCACCGTGGGCGGTCCACCACTCGTCGTCGATCTCGACGCCGAGCCCGGCGACGAACGCGGCGTAGAACGCGGGCTCCAGCGCGCCGACGGCGAGATGGCGCCCGTCGGCGGTCTCATAGACGTGGTAGTAGTGGGCGCCACCGTCGAGCAGGTTGGACTCCCGATGGTCCTCCCAGACGCCGGCCGCCCGCCATGAGTGCAGCATCGAGAGCAGCAGTGCGGTGCCGTCGGTGATCGCGACGTCGAGCACCTGTCCCCGGCCGCTCACGCGCGCCTGGTGCACGGCGGCGAGGACTCCGAAGGCGAGGTACATCCCTCCGCCGCCGAAGTCGCCGAGGTAGTTGACGGGGAACACCGGCGGGCCGTCGCCGGCGCCGATCGTGTCCAATGCCCCGGTGCGCGCGACGTAGTCGAGGTCGTGCCCCGCCCGCTGGGCGAGTGGCCCCGTCTGTCCCCAGCCGGTCATCCGGGCGTAGACGAGCCGTGGGCTGCGCGTGAGGCACACCTCGGGCCCGATGCCGAGGCGCTCGGCGACCCCGGGGCGAAACCCCTCGATGAGCACGTCGGCGCCGGCGATGAGCTCCAGCGCGACGGCGCGGTCGTCGTCGTCCTTCAGGTCGATCATGATGCTGCGCCGGCCGCGGTTGAGAATGTCGAGGTGGTGCGGGATCGGGCTGAAGACCTGCCCCCCGGGTCGGTCGAGGCGGATCACGTCGGCGCCGAGGTCGCCGAGCAGCATCGCGCCCATCGGCGCGGGTCCGATCCCCGCGACCTCGACGACGCGCAGGTCGCCGAGCGGTCCGTCGTTGGTGGCTGCGGTGGTGTCGGGCATACCCGTCAGTGTGGCGCAGAACCCCCGGTCAGCGCCGGCTGCGGAGCCCTCCGAGCCGCTCGCTAACGTCGTCGGTCGAGCCCGTGCGATGACCGAACTGTCCAGCGAGCTGGAGACGCTGCTCTCCGGCCTCAACGAGCCCCAGCGTGACGCGGTCACCCACGGACCCGGCCCGCAGCTGATCCTCGCCGGGGCGGGCTCGGGCAAGACCCGGGTGCTCACCCACCG
>CAZZWJ010000378.1:0-2507 GCA_964657875.1 uncultured Solirubrobacteraceae bacterium | reverse complement strand
TTCCTGGCTGTCGACCCGAGCTCCAAGCGCAGCGGCGGCAGCCTGCTGGGTGACCGGGCTCGGATCGAGTTCGATCCGAGCGATAGCCGGCTGTTCATCCGCTCCACCGCGGCCGGAGAGCGCCTGGGCGGGCTGGCACCGGCGACCCGGGCCGCCGCGTCCGCGCTGGCGGTGGCCTTTGACATCGTCGTGATCGAGACCGTCGGCGTCGGCCAGTCAGAGACCGAGGTGGCGGACGTGGCCGACTCGGTCGCGGTGATCGTGCAGCCGGGTTCCGGCGACGTGCTGCAGTTCCTGAAGTCCGGGATCATGGAGATCCCCGACGTGCTCGTCGTCACGAAGGCCGATCTCGGGCGGGTCGCCCAGCGCGCCCAGGCCGACCTGCGCTCGGCGCTCAGCTCGCTGGGGATCGCCGACACCCCGGTGGTGAGCGTCTCGAGCGTCGCCCCGCCGCAGGGCGTGGAGGAGCTCGTCGCCGCGCTCGACGCCCGCCGGGCGGCACTCGACCTCCCCGAGCGCCGCTTGAGCGCCCGGCGCGGCGCGGCGCTCGCCGAGCTCGTCGCCGAACTCGGCGACCGCGGGCTGCGCGCGCTGGGGGGACGGCGCGCCGCGCTGCGCTGGCTCTCCGAACAGGACCCGGGGCTCGACGCCGCCGCGCTCGCCCGCGCGCTGCAGGAGCGGGCGCAGGCGTGAGGCTGCGCTCGCGCCCCCGCATCGCCCGGCCGCGCGAGCCCCTGCGCGACGGGCCGACGTCGCTGCGACCGTGGCGGGAGGGTGATGTCCCGACACTCGTGGCGCTGTGCCGCGACCCGGAGATCGTGCGCTGGATCGGGCTCTCGCCCACCTACGGACCCGACGACGCCCGCGCCTATGTGCAGGGCGTCGAGCAGGCCGCGCGCGCCGGTCTCGCCGTCGCCTTCGCGATCGTCGACCCCGCCACCGACATCCCCCGGGGCTCGATCTCGCTGACCTCGATCGCCTGGGCCGATCGCCGCGCCGACGTCGGCTACTGGCTGGGGGCCGACTCCCGCGGCCACGGCCACGTCACCCGCGCGGTGCGCCTGCTCTGCGACTGGGGGTTTCGCGAGCTCGGTCTCGAGCGGATCGGGCTCGTCGCCGCCGTCGGTAACCCCGCCTCCCAGACGGTCGCCGAGCGCGCCGGGTTCACCCGCGAGGCGGTCCTGCGCGCCTACCTGCAGTCCGCCGACGGCCGCCTGGACGCGGTCGGCTTCGGCCGACTGGTCACCGACCCGCCGGGCTGAGCGGCGCTCCGGGAGGGCACCCGGGCACTGCCTAGGCGCTCCGGCGGATGGGGATTTCACGGCCTCGGCGCGGGTAGCCTCGGGGCATGGAGCTCGAGCCGCTGCGCGACGGACATGGCCGGCTGATCGGCGATCTGCGGGTCTCGGTCACCGACCGCTGCAACTTCCGCTGTCAGTACTGCATGCCCGCCGAGGGCCTGCCGTGGCTGGAGCGCGCGGAGATCCTGTCCTTTGAGGAGATCACCCGGATCGTCTCGATATTCGCCGCGATGGGCGTGGGCGAGCTGCGCCTCACCGGCGGTGAGCCGCTCGTGCGCCGGCACTTCCCGGCGCTGGTGGCGATGCTGCGGGGCGTCGAGCATCTGCGCGAGATCTCACTGACCACCAACGGCTTCGGACTGCGACGTGACGCCGCGGCGCTCGTGGCCGCCGGCGTGGACCGCTTCAACGTCTCGGTCGACTCCCTGCAACGTGACCGCTTCTACGCGCTCACGCGCCGTGACGCGCTGGAGCAGGTGCTCGCCGGCCTGCGCACCCTCGCCCAGTTCCCCGAGGCGCACCCGATCAAGGTCAACGCGGTCGCGATCCGTGGGTTCACCGAGCAGGAGGTCCTGCCGTTCGCCGAGCTGGCGCGCACCACCGACTATGAGGTGCGCTTCATCGAGTTCATGCCGCTGGACGCCGACCGCGCCTGGACCCGGGCCCAGGTGCTCACCGGCGAGGAGATCCGGGCGGCGATCTCCGCGGTCCATCCGCTCGTCGAGGAGCCGCGGGAGCCGAGCGCGACCGCGCGCGTCTTCCGCTTCGCCGACGGCGCGGGGCGGATCGGCTTCATCAACCCGGTCTCCGAGCCGTTCTGCGCGGACTGCAACCGCGTGCGCCTCACCGCCGACGGGCGCCTGCGCACGTGCCTGTTCTCGCTGCACGAGACCGATCTGCGCGGGCCGCTGCGCGACGGCGCCGACGCCGGCGAGCTCGAGCGCATCATCCGCGACGCGGTGTGGCGCAAGGAGCTCAAGCACCACGTCGGCGAGCCCGGGTTCATCCAGCCGGCGCGGTCGATGTCGGCGATCGGCGGCTGAGCCCCCCGCCGCCCCGCCCGGTCACCGACGCGGGCAGTTCACCCAAATTCAACGTTCATCGTCCATGATGGTCCGGCCGATGACCCGCACCCGCCGCTCTTTCACGATCGCCCGGCCCCGCCCCCGCGTCCCCTCCCCCCGCTCGTGATCCTGCTTCTGCTCG
>CAZZWJ010000377.1:0-2535 GCA_964657875.1 uncultured Solirubrobacteraceae bacterium | reverse complement strand
CGGTTCCTGAGCGCCGCGCGGGGCGCGGGTTCCCGAGCCGCGCGTCTGGAAAACGCCGGGATCTTGTCCGCGTCGGTGCGGCGGGCTAGCGTCGTCGCGATGCCCGAGATCGCGATCACGACCTCCCCCGGAGGCCGCGCGTACGTGATGCTCGGCGAGGGTGAGCCGAGAGATCGCGTCGAGCTCTCCGAGCTCGAGGCGGCCGATCGGATCCCGACGCTCGACTCGCTCGTGCTGCACTTCGACCACTACGGACGACTCACCGCGATCGAGGTCACCGGGGCCGTCGGGTCGGTGCTGCCGCCGGGGCTGCTCGACGCGGCGACGGAGGGTTGATCGGCCAAGCGCGCGCAAGCGACCCTCTAGGCTCGACCGGCCCGTGCACCGGCTTGGCCCTGCCCTTCAGAACCGTGACTTTCGCCGCTGGTGGCTGTCGGCGTTCGCGATGGGCGTGGCGCTGCAGATGCTCGAGGTCGTCATCGGCTGGGAGGTGTTCTCCCACCACGGCAACGCGCTCGACCTCGGCCTGATCGGGCTCGCCGAGTTCGTGCCGCTGTTCGTGCTCGCGCTGCCCGCCGGCCAGCTCGCCGACCGCGTCCCCCGCAAGCGGATCCTCGTCGCCGCGAACCTGATCGGGGTGGGGGTCGGCATCGGTCTCGCCGTGGTAAGTGCGGCCGGGGTGCGATCGCCGCTGCCCTACTTCGCCTTCGCGGTCGGCGCCGGGGTCACGATGGCGCTCGGGCAGCCGGCGTCGCGCGCGATGCCCCCGATGCTGGTCGACGCCGCGCTGCTGCCCAGCGCGATGACACTGCGCTCGATCGCCACCCAGGGCGCGCAGATCGTGGGACCGGCGATCGGCGGCGTGCTCTACGGGACATCGCCCTCGATCGTGTACCTCGTCGCCGCGGCCGGCTGCGCCATCGCCGGCATCGCCTCCGCCGGCATCGGCCCCGGCCGGGGGCCCGCGGTGGCCGACGCCGGGACGGCGCCGGGGCTGGAGGCGGTGCTCGAGGGGCTTCGCTTCGTGCGACGCGCCGAGATGCTGCTCGGAGTCAT
Source organism: uncultured Solirubrobacteraceae bacterium (assembly GCA_964657875.1). Lineage (GTDB taxonomy): Bacteria > Actinomycetota > Thermoleophilia > Solirubrobacterales > Solirubrobacteraceae > Palsa-465. The sequence continues at coordinate 1,479 of CAZZWJ010000377.1, read as the reverse complement.
CCTGCTCGATCTGCTCGCGGTCCTGTTCGGCGGGGCGGTGGCGCTCCTGCCGATCTTCGCCAGCCGCTACCTGCACGTCGGGGCCAGCGGCCTCGGGGTGCTGCGGGCCGCCCCCGCGATCGGGGCGCTCGTCGCGGCGGCGGTGATCACCCGCCGGCCGATCCGGGGCAACGCCGGGCGCCTGCTGCTGACCGTGGTCGCCGCGTTCGGCGCGAGCATCGTCGTCTTCGGACTCTCCCGCTCGTTTGAGCTGTCGCTGCTCGCGCTCGGGATCAGCGGCTACGCCGACCTGTACTCGATGAACATCCGGATGACCATCGACGCCCTGGCCACCCCCGATCGCCTGCGCGGTCGGGTCGGCGCCGTGGAGATGGTGTTCATCAGCGCCTCCAACGAGCTCGGCGCCTTCGAGTCCGGGCTCGCGGCCTCGCTGGTGGGGACGATCCCCGCGGTCGTCGGGGGTGGCTGCATGACGATCGCGATCGCGCTCTCGTGGGTCCGGCTGTTCCCGTCGATCGCCCGGATCGACCACCTCGAGGAGATCACCCCGGCCGCCGAGACGGCCGCCGAGCTCGTCGTCTGACTACCAGCCGTAGGGCAGGTACTTGCCGTCGAGCGTGATCTTCACGCGCGCCTCGCCGTCACGGTCCTCGCGTTCGAAGCCCAGGCGGAAGTTGATCGCGCTCATGATGCCGTCGCCGAAGTCCTCGTGGATGAGCTCCTTGAGCGCCGGTCCGTAGACCTGGAGCACCTCATACAGGCGATAGATCGTCGGATCGGTCGGTGGCAGCGTGTCGAAGGAGCCGCGGGTGGGCACCGCGGTGAGCAACCCGTGGATCTCGGCCGCCGACATCCCCTCGGCGAGCCCGAGCAGGTCGGTCAACGTCTCCGCCGCCGCGGCATCGAACGGGTGCTGGCCCAGGCAGGCCGCAGTGGTCCACACGCGGTCGCGGTCGACGGCGTCGGCGATCTGCTGCCAGCTCAGTCCGCGGCTGCGGCGGGCGGCGAGAATGCGGTTGGTGAGCTCGCTGCGGTTCACGACGCCGGAGGCTACCGGTCTGCGGCGACGCACCCGCCCGCGGTGCCCACGGCGGGCCGATGCCGCCGCGCCGACAGCGGTCCCGATGCCGCCGCGGGCTCCGGTACGCTCACCCGGACGATGCCTCTGCGTCAACTTCAGTCACGGGCGACCCACGGAGGTACGTGACCGCGATGGCCGCTGCCGGAGGAGCGTCCGCGCGGTCGAGGGCGGGGCGCGGATCGCGCCGGCCCCGATCGTCGCTGGCGCAGCGACTGCGCGTCGAGACCGACGATGCCCACCGGGCCGCCGAGCGGGCGTTCGATCTCGATCGCCGGCTCACCTCCCTGGCGGGTTACGCGAACGCGCTGCTGGCGTTCGACGCGTTCGCGGTCGCCTCGGACCCGATGCTGCGGGCGCTCGCCCCGGCGCTCCCGGCCGGGCTCCGCGACGGGCCGTCG
>CAZZWJ010000376.1:0-2544 GCA_964657875.1 uncultured Solirubrobacteraceae bacterium | reverse complement strand
GTCGAGAACATTCGCATCGGCGAGCCGATCGGCGAGGATCGAGAACAACGCCTCGCGCACCCGGTCAGACGTCGGGCGGGTCTCCCGCCCGCGCGGCGCCCGGAGCGTGCGGCCTCCCAGGGTCCCGGCGATGACGCGCATGGGGTGCGGGCTCGTCTCCGGCTGCCGACTCAGCGCAGCTCGTCGGGCAGCAGGCTGAACATCACCGAGTCCCGGCGTCCACCCTGAAACGGCAGGTGGGAGCGGAGCACGCCCTCACGCGTGAACCCGCAGCGAGCGGCGACGGCGGCGGAGGCGAGGTTGTCCGGCGCGCAGGTCAGCTCAAGCCGCGCGGTCCGCAGGTGCGCGAACGCCCAGCCGGCCATCAGCCGCGTCGCGTGGGTGGCCACCCCGCACCCGCGGGCCGCGGGGGCCAGCCAGTAGCCGACCGCGGCACGGCCCCGGTCGCGATCGACGTCGTAGAGCGAGCCGCCGCCGAGCACCGCGGCGTCATCCCGGGGCGCCACGAACGCGAACGAGAGCGCCTCTCCGTCGCGTCGCTCCTGCTCCCGCCCGGCGAGGTAGGCCCGGGCGTCGAGCACGGTATACGGCCGGGGAAGCGGCCACGAGAAGCGCAGCACCGTCGGGTCGGCGAACGCCATGATCCGCTCCGGCACGTCGTCCTCGCGCCACGGCCGCAACGCGACGACCGCGTCGGCGAGCGGCGGATCGGGGTAGGCGAGCGGGGCCACCGGCCAAGCGTAGATCCGGGCACGCTCAGGAGGGGTGCCCCGGGGACCCGTTCGGCGCGTCTTGCGCGAAGCGCTCCGGGTTCGGAGGCCTGCGCGTGGTTTTTCGTGACACGCATCCCGCGGGCTGCGACGCATGTCACGAAACGGGCCCCATGGAGGTCGAAATCACCCCCGCATCGCCCGCCCGGCGACGCGTGTCACGAAATGTCCCCGGCTCGACGGCGGCGTGCCGCGCTCCTCAGGCGCGAATCGGGGCGGCGGCTTCGCTGCCGAACCGCCCGGCGAGCGTCTCACCGAGCAGTGCGTACTCGGGCGAGGTGAGCTCCGGGTCGGCGAGGTCGATCGCCTCCGCGCGCATCCGAGCACGCTCCTGCAGCTCCCGGTCGCGCGGGAGCTCGGCGACCCGGAACTGCGCGAGGCCGCTCTGGCGTACGCCGACGAGCTCGCCCTCGCCGCGCAGCTCGAGGTCGATCTCGGCGAGCCGAAAGCCGTCGGCGTGCTCGGCGAGCGCCTTGAGCCGCGGCGAGCCCTTGGGGCCGAACATGAGACACAGCGACTTGTGCTCGCCCCGGCCGATGCGACCGCGCAGCTGGTGCAGCTGGGAGATGCCGTAGCGCTCGGCGTCCTCGACGAGCATCACCGTCGCGTTGGGCACGTCGATACCGACCTCGATCACGGTCGTGGCCACGAGCACATCGGCCGCGCCGGCGGCGAAGCGGGCCATCACCTCGAGCTTGTCGGCGGACTTCATCTGGCCATGCATGAGCGTCACCCGGAAATCGCGCAGCTCGCCGGCCGAGAGCCGCTCGTACTCGGCGGTCGCCGCCCGCGCCGCCACCGTCTCGGATTCGGAGACCAGCGGGCAGACGACGAACGCCTGGCGCCCGGCGCGCAGCTCCTCGCGCATCCGCTCATAGGCCCGGGTGCGCTCGGCCTCGCTCGAGCACAGGAACGTCTCGATCGGTCGCCGGCCGCGCGGCAGCTCGCGCAGCACCGTGAAGTCGAGGTCGCCGTAGTGCGACAGGGCGAGGGTGCGCGGGATCGGGGTGGCGGTCATGTGCAGGGTGTGGACGCCACCCGGGCCATGTCCGCCGCCGCCCTTGGCGTCCAGCGCGGCGCGCTGGCGCACGCCGAAGCGGTGCTGCTCGTCGACGACCGCGACCGCGAGCGAGGCGAACCGGACCGGCTCCTCGATCAGGGCGTGGGTGCCGACGATCAGCGACAACTCGCCGCTGGAGAGCTTGCCGAGCAGATCGGCCCGGCGGCGGGCCGGCGTGGAGCCGGTGAGCAGGCCGATCCGCACCGCCTCCCCGGGCATGAGCGCCTGGATCGTCTGAAAGTGCTGCTCGGCGAGCGGCTCGGTGGGCGCCATCAGCGCCCCCTGATGGCCGTGCTCGACGGCCCGCAGCAGCGCATAGAGCGCGACGACCGTCTTTCCGGACCCGACCTCTCCCATGAGCAGCCGCTGCATCGGCCGCGCGGCGGCGAGGTCGGCGTCGATCTCCTCCATCGCCCTCCGCTGGTCGCCGGTGGGCGGGAACGGGAGCATCTCGGTCAGCCAGCGGGCGCTCAGCGCCGGCGGCTGTGCGAGCACGCTGGCGACCGCGCCGCCGCGCCGCAGGCGTCGGCGGCGCAGCAGCGCGAGCTGGACGCCGAGCAGCTCCTCGAACGCCTCGTCGGTCAGCTTCGTCTCCTGTAGGCAGACGACGTCGGGCTCGCGTTCGTCCAGCCAGGGCAGCAGGCGCGCGGTCCGTTGCTTGACCGAGTTGACGTTCCAGGTGGCGACCCGCACCGGATCCCTAACCCTCGGTCA
>CAZZWJ010000375.1:0-2589 GCA_964657875.1 uncultured Solirubrobacteraceae bacterium | reverse complement strand
CTCGCGGCGATGGCCCGCGGGTCACAGGCGATGGCGCGTCCCGATGCGGCGGATCGGATCGCCGGCGAGGTGCTCGCCGCGATCTGACGGTGGCCTCAGGAGCCGAGCGTCGGGCGGTAGGGCTCACTCCGATATCGCGGGCCGAGCTGGTCGTTGGCGTGGGCGGCCTCGGTCTCGGCGCGCTGGGGCCAGAACGTCCCGCCGGGAGGACCGCCGCCGCAGCCGGAGCTGTTGCCCGGGGGATGGGTCCACAGGTAGGCGTCGCCGTACGTGAGGCCAGTGTGGGTCGTGTCGCGGATGCCGAGCCCGCGGTTGGCCGGGTTGCACAGGTCCTCGACGCCCTGGGTCGCGGGGTGCGGGTTGAGCACCGGACCGCGACCGTTGTCGGCGGTGTCGACGATGAAATGGGCGCCGCCGGTGCGCCGGGCGATCGCCGTCGCGTAGGCGTCCTCGGTGCTCGTCCACATCTCGTGGGTGCCGTTGACGTAGAACCCGCGCACCTTCCGCACGCCGATCGCGTTGAGGATCCGCGACGTGTAGGCGACCGTGTTCGCGTCTGAGTAGCCGCCCTCCAGGTAGACCACGGAGTGGGGAAGCGCCCGGACCGCGTTCATCTCATAGCGAAGCGCCGCCTCCCATTCGGGCATCGCGTGCCGGCGGGTGACACAGGCCGAGGAGCCGATCGCGTCGAGCTCGAGCAGGAACACCGCCGGGCGCCGGCCGACTCCGGCCGTCATCGCGTTGACCCGCGCCCGGAACAGCGGCAGGTAGGCACGGATCGCCGCCGGGGTCGGGCAGCCGCCGAGCGTCGGGTGCAGGAAGTAGGTGTTGATGAGCATCACCGCGCCCGGATCGGCGGTGAGATTTCGGCAGAAGAGCTTCTGGGTCTGCTTGAAGATTCCGGCGGGAGTGCCGCCCCAGGAGACGCTCGAGATCCGCTGCACCTCGGGTTGGGAGGCGATCAGCGACAGCTCGGCGACCTGGCGCGCGAGCGTCGGGTCGGCCGCGAGCTTGGCGTGCAGCGGCCCGGACTTCAGTTCACCGGCAAAGGTCGCCCACGACTCCGAGACGCTGAGCGCGTTCGGATCAAGACCGAGCAGCCGCGCGATCGTGCTCGCCGCCGCCCCCTTCGCGGGTCCCGGGATGTAGAAGCGGGCGCCGGTGAGCGGATTGGCGCCCGGCGCCGTCGCCAGGTCGAGGGGGTTGGTGGGGTCACGCGTCGCGGGTGCGTTCTCGGCGCACTGCTGGTGGAAGGCGACGGGCGTCGAGGATGCACGGCCGATCACCGAACAGGCGCTCAGCGTGAGCAGGACCGCGGCGACGCCGAGCGGGACGATGAGCAGTCGAAGGCGGCGCATGCGAAAGACGAAGAACAGACGTCCGCGATGCTCGCACACCGACCCCCGCGTTAGCCTCACTCGGCGATGACGACCGCGCCCGCCGCCGACGCTCCGTGGACCGGGCGCCGGCTTCATTTCGTCGCCATCGGAGGCGCCGGGATGAGCGGCCTCGCACTCGTCTCGGCCACCCTTGGAGCTTCGGTCACCGGGTCTGACCGGGCGGAGGGCCCCTACACCGGTCTGCTGCGCGCGCAGGGGATCGACCCGATCATCGGTCACGACGCGCAGAACGTGCCCGCGGGCGCCGAGGTCGTCTACTCCACCGCCGTCCCGCCCGACAACCCCGAGCGGGCCGTTGCGACCCGGCAGCTGCACCGCGCCGAGCTGCTCGCCGAGATCGCCGCGCTGCGCCGCTGCGTCGCGGTGACCGGCACCCACGGCAAGACGACGACGTCGTCGATGATCCTCCATGCGATGCGCGGCGCCGGCCTGGACCCGGCCTACGTGATCGGCGCCGAACTGCGCGAGACCGGGCGCAACGCGGCCTGGGGGACGGGGGAGTGGATCGTCGTCGAGGCCGATGAGTCCGATCGCTCGCTGCTGAAGATCACCCCCGAGATCGCCGTCCTCACCAACGCCGAGCTTGATCACCACGCGACCTACGGCTCCCTGCAGGACCTGGAAGCGACGTTCGCGCAGTTCATGGCCTCCGCGCAGCGCACGATCGTGTGGGACCGGCCGCGGCTGCGGGCGCTGTGCCCGCCCGACGCCGAGACCTTCGACGCCGACGACGCGGAGCTCGGCGTCGACGGCTCGCGGTTCGCCTGGCGGGGGATCGAGGTGGCGGTGGGCGTGCCGGGCGCCCATAACGCCACCAACGCCGCCGCGGCGCTCACCGCGGTCGCGCTCACCGGGGCCGACCCGCAGCGGGCGGCGGACTCATTGAAGAACTTCGTCGGTGCTCGCCGGCGGCTGGAGTTGCTCGGGTGCACTGCAGCCGGCGCCGCCGTCTATGACGATTACGCCCACCATCCGACCGAGGTGGCCGCGATCGTGGCCGCGGCCCGTTCGATGGCCCCCCGCCGCGTCGTCGCCGTCTTTCAGCCCCATCTCTACTCACGCACGCGAGCGCTCGCGCGAGATTTCGGAGTCGCCCTGTCGGGGGCGGACGCCGTGGTCGTCGTCGGGATCTATCCGGCGCGGGAGCGGGCCGCGGATTTTCCTGGGGTGAGCGGCCACGCCGTGGCCG
>CAZZWJ010000374.1:0-2591 GCA_964657875.1 uncultured Solirubrobacteraceae bacterium | reverse complement strand
GCGTACGGGGCGAGCAGGTCGATCACCTTGATCCCGGTCTCGAACATCTCGGTCGTCGGCGCCAGCGACTCAAAGCTCGGCGCTTCGCGGTGGATCGGCCAGCGCTCGACGTCGTCGGGCATCGGCTCGCCGAGATCGATCGGCTCGCCGAGCAGGTTGAAGATGCGGCCGAGCGTGGCGCGGCCCACCGGCACCGAGATCGGGGCACCGGTGTCGATGACCTCGGTCCCGCGCGCCAGCCCGTCGGTGGTGTCCATCGCGACCGCGCGGACGCGGTCGTCGCCGAGGTGCTGGGCGACCTCGCAGGTGAGGTAGTCGTCACTCTGGGCGGCGATGTCCTCACTCTCCTCGGCCTTGGCGGCCTCGGGGCGCTTGATCAGGATCGCGTGGTTGATCTCCGGCAGCTTGTCGGGGAACACGGCCTCGATGACGACGCCCTGGACCTCCTCGACGCGGCCCACGTTGCGCGTCTCGGCACTCCCGGTGGTGTTCTCTTCAGTGGTCACAGACATGCGGTGTTCTCCTTATCCGAGGCCCTCGGCCCCGCCCACGATTTCCGTGATTTCCTGGGTGATCTCGGCCTGGCGGGCCCGGTTCATCTCAAGTGTGTAGTCGTCGATCAGCGTGCTGGCGTTCTCGGAGGCGTTGCGCATCGCCGTCATGCGCGCCCCGTGCTCGGAGGCGGTGGACTCCAGCAGCGCCCGGTAGACCGACACCTCGACGTAGTCGGGCACCAGTCGGCGCAGGATCTCCTCGGGGTCGGGCTCGTACTCAAACGACGAGCGCGTCTTGTCGCCGTCCTGATCCTCGGCGGCCTCACCCTCCGCCTCATCAAGCACGCTGGCCCGCTGCAGCGGCAGCAGCGTCTCCCGGCGGATCACCTGCGACAGCGGTGAGATGTAGCCGTTGTAGAAGATGTCGACCTGGTCGACCTCGCCGTCGGTGTAGGCCGCCATCAGCCGCTCGGCGATATGGCGGGCGTCGGCGTAGGCCGGGCGGTCGGTGAAGCCGGTGAAGCTCGCGGCGACGTCGACGCCGCGGAAGGCCAGCGAGGACGCGGGGCGCCGGCCGGAGGCGAAGTAGACGGGGGTGCGGCCCTCGCCCTGCTGCTCCTTGCCGGCCGCGATCCCCGCGCGGACGGCGTTTGAGTTGAACGCGCCGGCGAGGCCGCGGTCGCCGGCGACGACGAGCAGCCCGACCGTGTTCAGTGACTCGTGCTCGGAGAGGATCGGCATCCGCGGCACGTCGCCGGCCGCCTGGGCGGCCTGGCGGGTCATCCGGCGGATCGCGTCGGCGTAGGGACGCAGCACCTCGATCCGCTGCTCGGCGCGGCGCAGCCGGGCGGCGGCCACCATCTCCATCGCCCGGGTGATCTTCTGGATGTTCTTCACCGAATCGATCCGGTTACGAACGTCTCGCTGCGAGATCGGCATGGTGTCGCTCGGCGGCTAGGCCGCGGCCGCCTGGGGTGCCGGCGCGTCGTCGAGCGGGAGGCCTTCCTCGTCGAGGTCGTAGCCGAAGTCCTCGGCGTAGGTCTCCAGGGCGCTGCTCAGCGACTTGGGCGTCGCCTCGTCATCCCACTTGCCCTCGGCGATCGCCGCCACCAGCTCGGGCTCGTTGCCGCGCACGGAGTCGATCGCGCCCTGCAGGAAATGGCGGACCTTCTCGACCAGGATCCGATCCAAAAACCCGTTGGTCGCGGCGAAGATCTGGATCACCTGATCCTCGACGGACATCGGGTGGCGCTCGTTCTGGTTCAGCGTCGTCACCAACCGCTCACCCCGGGCGAGTGCCTGGCGGGTCTCGGTGTCGAGATCGGAGCCGAACTGCGAGAACGCCTCCAGGTCCCGGTACTGGGAGAGCTCGAGCTTCAACCGGCCGGCGACGCGTCGCATCGGCTTGGTCTGCGCGTTGCCGCCGACCCGGGAGACCGAGATGCCGACGTTGATCGCCGGGCGCACGCCCGCGTAGAACAGCTTGGGCTCCAGGAAGATCTGCCCGTCGGTGATCGAGATGACGTTGGTCGGGATATAGGCCGAGACATCGCCCGCCTGGGTCTCGATGATCGGCAGCGACGTGAGCGACCCGCCGCCGAGATCGTCGTTGAGCTTCACCGCGCGCTCCAGCAGCCGCGAGTGCAGATAGAAGACGTCGCCGGGGTAGGCCTCGCGTCCCGGCGGGCGACGCAGCAGCAGCGACATCTGGCGGTAGGCGTAGGCGTGCTTGGTGAGGTCGTCGTAGACGGTGAGCGCCGCCTTGCCGTCATAGAGGAAGTACTCGCCCATCGCGGCACCCGCGTACGGGGCGAGGAACTTGATCGGCGCCGACTCGTCGGCGGCGGCCATCACGATGATCGTGTTGTCCAGGGCGCCGGCCGCCTCCAGCGTGGCCGCGAGCTGGACGACGGTCGCCTTGCGCTGGCCGATCGCGACGTACACGCAGACGATGTCCCGGTCCTTGTTGTTGATGATCGCGTCGATCGCGATCGACGTCTTGCCGGTCTGGCGGTCGCCGATGATCAGCTCGCGCTGACCACGGCCGATCGGGATCATCGAGTCGATCGCCTTCAGGCCGGTGAGCATCGGCTCGGT
>CAZZWJ010000373.1:0-2599 GCA_964657875.1 uncultured Solirubrobacteraceae bacterium | reverse complement strand
TCCGGTGTGGGAGCACGTCGCGGCGCTGCCGCCCAAGCAGCGCGCGGCCGTCGCCCTGCGCTTCCTCGGCGATCTCTCCCACGCCGAGATCGCGGCGGCGACCGACACGAGCGAGGCGGCGGCGCGGCGCAACCTGCACGAGGGGCTCGCGCGGCTGCGCGGAGAGCTCAAGGACACCGACACCCGGAGGCCGACATGAACCCGATCGACACCCCCCTCCCCGACCTCGCCCCGGCCGCCGACGCGGCGGGACTGCTCGACGTCGCCTACACGACCGAGGACTCCCCCGTCGGCCGGCTGCTGCTCGCCGGCAGCGACGTGGGGCTGTTGCGCATCGCCTACCTCGACACCCACACCGAGGACGAGGTCCTCACCACGCTCGCGGCGCGCGTGTCCCCGCGGGTGCTCGCCGCCCCGGCCCGCCTGGATCCCGCCCGCCGGGAGCTCGAGCAGTTCTTCGCCGGGCGTCGCCGCGGGTTCGACGTCGCGCTGGACCGCCGGCTGATGGGCCCCTTCGCCGCCCGGGTGCTCGCCGTCACCGCCGCGATCCCCTACGGCGCGACGTCGACCTACGCGGCGGTCGCCGCGGACGCCGGCTCACCCCGCGGGTCACGGGCGGCGGGCAACGCACTGGGCTCAAATCCGCTGCCGATCGTCGTCCCCTGCCATCGGGTGCTCGCCGCCGGCGGCGGCCTCGGTGGCTACACCGGCGGGCTTGAGCGCAAGCGGACGCTGCTGGGGATCGAGGCGGGCGACGGGCCGCGTTGACTTTCCCCGGCGCGGGTATCAGCCGACGATGAACGCGCTCAAACGCTTTGATGCCTTCCAGCAGCGCCACCGGTTTCTCGCGGTGCCGATGGCGGTGATCAAGAAGGGATCCGACGACCAGGGCGGCAATCTGGCGGCGCTCGTCGCCTACTACGGGTTCTTCTCGCTGTTCCCGCTGCTGCTCGTGTTCGCGACGATCGTCGGCTTCGCCCTCTCCGGTCACCCCCACACCCAGACAACGCTCGAGCACTCGATCACCAGCCAGTTCCCGTCGGTCGGCAAGGAGCTGCAGTTCAAGCACATCTCGGGCTCGGTGATCGCGCTCGTCCTCGGCCTCGCCACCTCGCTGTACGCCGGCCTCGGCGTCACCAACGCCGCCCAGAACCTGATGAACACCGTGTGGGCGGTGCCGCACAAGGACCGGCCCGGCTTCGTGCCGTCACGGCTGCGCGGACTGGGCCTGCTCGTCTTCCTCGGGGCGCTGTTCATCGTCTCGACGATCGTCACCGGCGCGGTGAGCTCGACCTTCGGCGGGATCGCGGCCAAGCTCGCCGGCTATGTGATCTCGCTGATCGTCAACGGGGCGCTGTTCTTCGCCGCGTTTCGGTTGATGACCGACGATGACGTCGCCAGCCGCGAGCTGCGGACGGGGACCATCGTGGCCGCGATCCTGTGGACGTTTCTGCAGGCGATCGCCAGCGTCTATCTGCACCACGCCAGCGGCGGCAGCTACGGCGTGTTCGCGGCGGTGATCCCGCTCATCATCTGGCTGCACCTCGGCGGCCAGGTGTTCATGTACAGCGCCGAGGTCAACGTCGTCACCTCCCGGCGGCTGTGGCCGCGGAGCTTCTTCGGCCCGCCGGTCGCACCCGCCGACCGCGAGACGCTCACCGCGCTGGCCAAGGTCGAGGAGCGTTCCGAGGAGCAGCAGATCGACGTCGCGTTCGTCGACCCGCCGCCCGCCGAGGGGTAGGACCCCTCAGAACAGAGTGTCGGCGGACTCCCGACGGGTCAGCTCGACCGGCCACGAGCACAGGCCGCCCTGCGCCGGGCAGCCGCCGCACAGCGACCGGTGGGGATCCGGGGCGACCGGGAAGCGTCCCGCGATGACGCCGGCGGCCCGGGCGCGCAGCCGCTCGCGCAGCTGGGGCAGCTCGGCCCGGGTGAAGTGGGCGCTCGCCGGCGACTCGGGTGCCTCCAGGAAGCAGTGGATGACCTCGACCGCGGCGACGCCCGAGTGCAGCGCCGCGATCGCGTAGATGAGCTGCTGGCCGGTGTAGGCGCGGGCGACGATCGCCGCGGGGTCGGCCCCGCGACCGAGCCGATCGGTCTTGTAGTCGACGACGAGCGCCCGCTCGCCCTCTGGGTCGGCCTCCCGCGCGAGCACGTCGAGGGCGCCGACGACGAGCGGGCGGCGGGGATCGTCGTCGATCGGGAAGGCGAAGCGCTGCTCACGACGGACGTCGGTGCAGTCGCCGAGGCGGGCGCACAGCGGCGACTGCGCGAAGCGCCGCACGAGCGCGGCGAGGCCGTCGAGCTCGGCGGGGCCCGGCAGCGGCAGGAGCCCCGCGCGCACCGCGGCCGCGCCCACGACGTCGGTGGAGGCGAGGACCGGGCGCTGGAAGTTCAGGCGCTCGAGCAGTGCGTGGGCGAGGATCCCCCGCCGCCGGCCGCGGTGGCGGTCGGCTGGGTCGCTCGTCCCCGGGGCGGTGGCGGCGACGCCGGCAGCGTCGGGGTCTGAGTCGAGGTCGGGGTCGGTGTCCTCGCCGGGTAGTCCCAGCACCCGCTCGGCGTAGAACCGGTAGCCGCAGCGGTCGTATTCGGCGAGCGC
>CAZZWJ010000372.1:0-2605 GCA_964657875.1 uncultured Solirubrobacteraceae bacterium | reverse complement strand
CGAACACCGTGACCCCGTGCTCGCCCTCGACGAGGTACACGTTGAACGTGCGCAGCGGAACGCCGCCGCGCACCACCCACACCCCGGCGGCGATGCGCTCGGGAGCGCCGGCGTGGACCGCCTGCGCGGCCCGCGTGCGGAGGTTGGTGAGCGCGGCCAGCCCCAGCTGGGTCGGCGACCCGGTCGGGGGCAGCAGTCCGAGCTGGCGGGCCGCGTCACCGGAGTCGCTGTAGGCGTCGTTGTGGACGATGAGGTCGTCCTCGATCGTGAGCACGTCGCAGCCCTCGATCGTCATCCGCGCGTGGGTCGCGGCGAAGCCGTGGACGCGGCCGGGCCCGGCGAACGTGCCGGTGGCCCGCCAGCGTACGGCGGCGCGCCCGTGCCCGCTGGTGAGCTCGATCACCTCCAGCGTGAAGTCCGGGAAGGCCTCGAAGACGCCGCCGAAGTATTCGCGGATCCCGTCGGGAGCCACCAGCTCCTGGTCGCCGACCAGCCGGTCCACCGCGCCCGGCTTCCACAGCGCGACGGCGGCATCGAGATCGTGTTCGTTCTGGGCGCTGAAGTACGCGCGGGCGATCTCGGCGGTGCTGTCCACGAGGCGGCCGAGTCTAGGCGGCCCTCAATAAGGTCAGTCGGATGAGAGCCCGTGAACGTGAGCCGGGACGTGGCGAGCGCGTGCTGCCGGGGCTGTGGCGGCTGCGCCTGCCGCTGCCGTGGCCGGGGGTTCCCCACGGAAACGCGTGGGCGATCGCCGACGGCGACGGGATCGTGCTCGTCGACACCGGCGTGCACGAGCCCGACTCGATCGCGCAGCTGGAACGGGCGCTGGACCAGGTCGGCCTGCGCCTGGAGCAGGTCCATCGGCTGATCATCACCCACGCCCACAACGACCACTGGGGGCAGGCGAAGACGATCGTGGATCTCACCGGCGCCGAGATGTGGGTCCACCCCGCCGCCCAGCTCGCGGTCGCGCACTACGAGGATCGCGAGGGCTCGCTGCGCACGCGGCTGGAGGTCGGGCGCCGCAGCGGCGTTCCCGAGGCGGCCCTCGACGGCTACGCCGCTTACGACCGCGGCCGCTCGCCCCTGTTCGCCGGTGCGGTGCCGGGCGCCCACGACCTCGGCGCGGGGCTGCGCATCGGTTCCGACCTCGGCGACTGGGAGGTGTATGAGACCCCCGGCCACGCCGCCTCCCACGTCTGCCTGCATCAGCCCGAGCACCGCCTGCTCATCTCCGGCGACCATCTGCTGGGCCGGATCGTGCTGTGGTTCGATCGCGGCGACACCCGCGACCCGGTCGCCGAGTACCTCGGCTCACTCGACGTGGTGGCGGGATTGCAGGCGCGGCTGTGCCTGTCGGGACACGGCAAGCCGTTCCTCGACGTGCCCGGCCACATCGCCCAGTCACGCCGGGCGGTTCACGAGCAGCTCGAGCTGGCGATGCGGGCGCTCACCGACGGGCCCCGGTCCGCGATGGAGGTCGCCGCGCAGATCGACGGCGCGCACATCGCGGGGGCGCAGGGGGCCGGCTCGGCGGTGATGCGGCTGCCGCTCACGCTGTGCATGCTCGATCACCTCCGCCACCGGGGACTGATCGCGCGTGACCGCGACGGCGAACGCGACCACTGGCGGGCGCTGTCCGACAACCTTGACACGCTTGTGTCAAGGTAGCTACAGTGGAGCCGGATGCGAATCGATCAGATCATCCGGGAGGCCGATCGGCCGATCTTCTCCTTTGAGTTCTTCCCGCCGCGCAGCGACGCCGGGGAGCGGGTCCTCGGGCAGGCGCTCGAGTCCCTGCGGGGCCTCTCCCCCGCCTTCGTCTCGGTGACCTACGGCGCGGGCGGCTCGACCCGCGCCCGCACCCTGGAACTCACCAAGTGGATCAAGGGCGAGCTCGGGATCGAGGCGATGGCGCACCTCACCTGCGTCGGGGCCACGCGCGAGGATCTGCAGGAGACGCTTGACTCGATGGCGGAGGCGGGGATCGAGAACGTGCTCGCGCTGCGAGGCGATCCGCCGCGCGGCGAGAGCGACTGGACCGCGCACCCCGGCGGTCTCGCCTACTCGACCGAGCTCGTCGACCTCATCCACGAGCGCCACGACGTCTGCGTCGGCGCGGCGTGCTTTCCGGAGGTCCACCCCCAGGCGCCCGACCTCGCCCATGATCTGCGCTACCTCAAGCAGAAGGTCGACCGGGGAGTCTCGTTTCTCATCACCCAGCTGTTCTTCGACACCGACCGGTACGTCAGCTTCGTCGAGCAGGCGCGGGCGGTCGGGATCGAGGTCCCGATCATCCCCGGGGTCATGCCGGTCACCAACCTGCGCCAGATCAAGACGATCACCGAGCTGTGCGGCTCCGACATCCCCGAGCCGCTGCGCGAGGCGCTGGAGTGGCGCTCCCACGACCCCGACGCGGTACTGCAGCTCGGAGTCGCCTTCGCAACCCTGCAGTGCGCGCGGCTGCTCGCCGCCGGCGCGCCGGGAATCCACTTCTACACCCAGAACCGCTCCCACGCCACGCGGGCGATCCTGTCGGCGCTGGAACTCCACCGGCCGTGGGAGGCGCGCGCCGGGTTCGGCTCGGCGGTGGGCCCGCAGCCGG
>CAZZWJ010000371.1:0-2616 GCA_964657875.1 uncultured Solirubrobacteraceae bacterium | reverse complement strand
CCGCGGCCGGGCGCCCGGCCGCGTGGGCGGCTCCGATGAGGTCGGCGGGCTCCAGGCGCACGCCGTGATAGCTGCCGGCCATACGGCTGATCGACTCCTCCATGAGCGTGCCGCCGAGGTCGTTGACCCCCCAGCGCAGCGCCTCGGTGGCGGCGTCGAGTCCCATCTTGACCCACGACGCCTGGACGCTGCGGACGGTCTCGCCGAGCGCGAGGCGGAACACCGCGGTGTGCTTGAGGTTCTCCTCGCGGCTGATCTCCTGCACTCCGTGGGCGCGCCCCAGGCGAGTCTGAAACGGGATGAAGGAGAGCGGCACGAACTCGGTGAAACCGCCCGTTCGCTCCTGCAGCTCGCGGATCACCCGCATGTGCTGGGCGAGCTCGCCCGGCTCCTCGATGTGGCCGAACATGACGGTCGCGGTCGAGCGGATCCCGGCTCGGTGGGAGGCCTCGATCACCTCCACCCAGCGGGCCACCGGCAGCTTGTTGGGGGAGATCCGCTCCCGGACGCCGTCGACGAGCACCTCGGCGGCGGTGCCGGGGGTCGAGCCCAGACCCGCCTCGCGCAGTGCCGCGAACACCTCACTCGGGGGCAGGCCGCTCACGTCGCACATGTGGGCGACCTCCATCGGCGAGTAGGCATGCAGGTGCAGCTGCGGGGCGATCGACTTGGCGAAGCGCAGCCATCCCAGGTAGTCCTCGAGCGTCCAGTCGGGATGGATCCCGGATTGGATGCAGAGCTCCGTCGCACCCGCGGCGAGCGCGTCGGCGATCCGGTCGGCGAACTCCTGCTCGGAGTGCTCGTAGGCGTCGGGGGAGCGCTTGGACTGCCCGAAGCCACAGAACGCACAGCCGACGACGCAGACGTTGGAGACGTTGATGTTGCGGTTGACGACGAACGTCACCGTCTCCCCCACCATCCGGGCGCGCAGTTCGTCGGCGGCGGCGCGGAGGTCCTCGATCACCTCCGGACGGCGCTCGGCGAACAGGGCGGTCAGCTCGGCCTGCGAGAGCGCCCCGCCGTCTCGGGCCCGCTCGATCGCCCGCGGCGCGAGGCCGGAGTCGATGTCCAGCACGACGCGCCGACCGCTGCCGTGGCGCGGGATGAACGACCAGAAGCGGCTCGTGATCACGTCCAGGACGGGCGCGGAGATCCACTCGGGATCGATGTACTCCGGGTACACGCACAGCCGCTCCGACAGCGCGTAGCCGTCGCCGGCGAGCTGCGTGCGGACCTGGCTGGGTGACGGGAACGGGTGCTCAGGGGAGATGTGGTCGCCGTTGGCCGACAGGCCGCCGAGGTCGGTGGCGCCGGCGGCGACGAGCTCCGGCCACCAGTCCGAGAGGTTGGGCGGGACCTGGATGCCGACGTCGGGCATCAGCCGCCGGGTCTCGGCGATGAGCTGCTTCATGTCCGCGAGCGTCACCGGGCACGCCCATTTGGGCAGCTCGAGCTGCGGGCCCTCACCGACCCCGGTGCGCCAGTAGTCGGCGGCCGCGCCCTCGGCGATCTCCCCCGGCTCCCGGCCGTAGTAGCTCTGGTGGGGGACGAAGTTCTGGAGGATGACCTCCTGGATGTGGCCGTGCTCGGCGTGCAGCCGGGCGATCTCCTCCAGCGACGCGACCCGTTCCTCGAGCGTCTCCCCGATGCCGACGAGGATCCCGCTCGTGAACGGGATCTTCAGCGCGCCGGCGGCCGCGATCGTCGAGATGCGGACCGCCGGATGCTTGGTCGGCGAACCGGCGTGGACGGTGTCCATCAGCCGCTCGGAGACCGACTCGAGCATCAGGCCCTGGGAGGCGGTCACCTCGCGCAGGCGACCGAGGTCCTCCGCCGACAGCACGCCCAGGTTGGTGTGGGGCAGGATCCCGCGCGCCAGCGCCTGCTCACACGCCCACACGACGTAGGCGGTGAAGTCGGCGAAGCCGTGCTCCTGCAGCCGGGCGGCGACCCCGGCGTTGTGCTCGGGCAGCTCCCCGGTGAGGACGAGCAATTCCTTGATGCGGTGCTTGCGCGCCGGCCCGTCGAGGATCGCGAGGACCTCCTCGGGCGTGTGCAGGTGCGTCTGGTGGGTCGCGAACGCGCAGTACTTGCAGTAGCACCGGCAGGTCCGGGAGAGCGACAGCGTGAGATTGCGACTGAAGGTGACGCGGCGGCGCAAGACGGGATCGATTCTAGAGGTCACGCGCCGGCACCCTAGAGTCGCCCGCCGATGCACGCTCGACTGACGCGACTGAAACCGGCCCTCGTCGCCTTGGTGGGGCTTGTCTGCACGGTGGCGCTCAGCGCCTGCGGCGGATCCTCGGGCCACGCCGCCACGCCGTCCGGTCGCGCCCACCGGGTGCAGAGCGCGTCGCTGATCCTCGACTTCACCCCCAATGCGGTCCATGTCGGCATCTACACCGCCCTCGCGCGCCACTTCGACACCGCCAACGGGCTCGCGCTCCACGTCGAGGTCCCCGGCGCGTCGACCGACGCGATCTCCGAGCTCGAGGCGGGCCGCGTGAACTTCGCGATCCTGGACATCCACGACCTCGCGATCGCCGATCAGTCAGACCCCACCCACCCGCCGATCGTCGGGATCCTGCCGATCGTGCAGCGGCCGCTGGCGTCGAT
>CAZZWJ010000370.1:0-2647 GCA_964657875.1 uncultured Solirubrobacteraceae bacterium | reverse complement strand
CCATCTTGAACGCCGGGCGCTCGCGCAGCGCGGCGTGGTAGTCACGGACCCGCTCGGGCACGGCGTCGGGCCCGAAGCCGGCGCGGCCGCCGACCAGCAGGACGCCGCCGAAGACGATGTCGGCGACCCCGAAGCGGTCGGCGACGAGGTGGTCGTGACCGTCCAGGGCGTCGGCGAACGCCGCCACGCCGGCGGCGAAGGCGTCGCGCTGGGCGGGGACGTCGTAGCCGCGCAGTGCGTTGAGCGCAGGCCGCTCGAGCTCGGTCATCGCGGTGAGGCACCACTGGTAGGCGAGGCCGCGCGACACCGACCCCAGCGGACCGATGAGCCCGCCGTCGGGATACATGTCGGCGAGCTGGAGCACGAGCGCTGTCGAATCGAAGAGCGTCGCCGCGTCGTCGAGCTCGAGCACCGGGACCCGCCCGAGGGGATGGCGAGCGAGATGCGTCGGGCCGCCGGCGCCCTCGGCGCCGACCGCGACCGCCTCATACGGCACGCCGAGCTCCTCCAGCGCCCACGCGACCCGCAACGGGCGCCGGTGTCCCGGCGGTAGAAGAGCCGCACGCCGGCGCCCTCAGCGGGCGTTGAGGACCATGCCGGCGGCGACGGTGTCGTTGGTCGACTCGTCGATGAGGATGAAGCTGCCGGTGGTGCGGTTCCGGGAGTAGGGGTCGAGCATGAGCGGTGCCGAGCAGCGCAGATGGACGCGGCCGATCTCATTGAGGCCGAGCTGGGAGGCCGGATGGTGCTCGAGGGTGTTGATGTCGACGCGGTAGTCCAGCCCCTCGATCACCGCCCGCGCGGAGCGGGTCGTGTGCTTGATCGTGTAGCGCCCGCGCACGGTGAGCGGCGCCTCGCCCATCCAGCAGATCATCGCGTCCATCTCGCGGGAGACGGCGGGCGGATCCTCCGCCTGGACGATCATGTCGCCGCGGGAGACGTCGACCTCGTCGGCGAGGCGCAGGGCGACCGACATCGGCGGGAACGCCTGGGAGATCTCACCCGCGTGGGTGTCGATCGAGGCGATCGTGGTGGTGCGACCGCCCGGCAGGACGACGACCGCGTCGCCGGGCGCCAGCAGTCCGCCGGCGAGCTGCCCGGCGTAACCGCGGTAGTCGTGGTGCTCGTCGGACATCGGCCGGATCACCCACTGCACGGGGAAGCGCAGATCGGCGAGGTTGCGGTCGGAGGCGATCACGACGTGCTCGAGGTGGTAGAGCAGCGGCGCCCCCCCGTACCACTGCATCCGGTCTGAACGGTCGACGACGTTGTCGCCGTTGAGCGCCGAGATCGGGATGAACGTGATGTCGGGGATCGCCAGGCGCGATGACCAGTCGGTCATCTGCTCGAGGATCTTGTAGAAGACGCGCTCGTCGTAGTCGACGAGATCCATCTTGTTCACGCACACCACGAGGTGCGGGATCCGCAGCAGCGAGGCGATGAAGGCGTGGCGCCGGGTCTGCTCCGAGACGCCCTTGCGCGCGTCGATGAGCACGATCGAGACGTCGGCGGTCGAGGCGCCGGTGACCATGTTGCGCGTGTACTGCTCGTGGCCGGGGGTGTCGGCGACGATGAACTTGCGCCACGGGGTGGCGAAGTAGCGGTAGGCGACGTCGATCGTGATCCCCTGCTCGCGCTCGGCCCGCAGGCCGTCGGTGAGCAGGGCGAGATTGACATAGCCGTCACCGCGCCGCTCGGAGGTCTCCACGACATGCTCCATCTGATCCTCGAAGATCGACTTGGTGTCGTAGAGCAGGCGGCCGATCAGCGTCGACTTGCCGTCGTCGACCGAGCCCGCGGTGGCGATCCGCAGCAGCTCGGAGGTCCGCTGCGGGGTCGCGTAGCGCTCGGCCGGCGAACGTGGCGACCCGTTGCCGTTGACGTCGATGGCACTCATCTCTAGAAGTACCCCTCGCGCTTGCGATCTTCCATCGCGGCCTCGGTCGCGCGGTCGTCGGCACGGGTCTCGCCGCGCTCGGTGACGCGGGTGGCGGCGATCTCGGCCACCACCTGCTCGAGCGTCCGCGCCGTGGAGCGCACCGCTCCGGTACAGGTCATATCGCCGACGGTGCGGTAGCGCACCGACTCGGTGAAGGTGTCCTCGCCGTCCATGCGCTCGATGAATTTCGTGTCGGCGTAGAGCATGCCGTCGCGCGCGAACACCGGGCGCTCGTGGGCGAAGTAGATCGACGGGATCTCGAGGCCCTCGGTGGCGATGTACTGCCAGACGTCGAGCTCGGTCCAGTTGGAGATCGGGAACACGCGGACGTTCTCGCCCTTGCGGATCCGCGCGTTGTAGAGCGACCACAGCTCCGGGCGCTGGTTCTTGGGGTCCCACTGCCCGAAGTCGTCGCGGAAGGAGAAGACGCGCTCCTTGGCGCGGGCGCGCTCCTCGTCACGGCGGGCGCCGCCGAAGGCGGCGTCGAAGGAATGCTCCTCGAGCGCGTCGAGCAGGGTCGTCGTCTGCAGGCGGTTGCGCGAGGCGCGCGGGCCGGTCTCCTCGGTGACGCGCCCGGCGTCGATCGAGTCCTGCACGGAGGCGACGATCAGCCGCTCACCGATCTCGCTGGCGATCCGGTCGCGGAACTCGATCACCTCGTCGAAGTTGTGGCCGGTGTCGACGTGCATGACCGGGAACGGCAGCCGT
>CAZZWJ010000369.1:0-2651 GCA_964657875.1 uncultured Solirubrobacteraceae bacterium | reverse complement strand
TCGAGGACATCGACGAGGCCGAGTACACCGAGCGCGAGCAGGGCATGCACTTCAACCGTGAGAACTGGATGGGCATCCTCAACGATCACGGCGGCTATCTGCCGGTCGAGATCGAAGCCGTCCCCGAGGGCACCGTGCTCCCGATCAAGAACGTGCTCGTCCAGGTCATCAACACCGATCCCAGATACTGGTGGGCGACGAGCTTCTTCGAGACGGCGTTGCTGCGGGCGGTGTGGTACCCGACGACCATCGGGACGATCTCGTGGCTGGCCAAGCAGCAGATCAAGGAGGCCTTCGCCCGGACCTCCGACAACCCCCAGCTCGTCCGTCACACCCTGCACGACTACGGCGCCCGCGGGGTCTCCTCGATGGAGTCCGCGGCGCTCGGCGGCCTCGCGCACCTCGTCAACTTCTCCCAGTCCGACACCGTGCCGGGCATCGAGGCGGCGAAGGCGTACTACAACGCGGTCGACCCGTCGAACTCCGGCCCCAACGCCGAGCACGCCGGATTCGTCGCCTGGGGCCGGGAGGGTGAGGCCGACGCGATGCGCAACATGCTCGAGCTGATGGCACCGCACGGCTGTGCGTTGATCCTCACCGACAGCTATGACCATGAGAACGCGGTCAAGAACATCATCGGCGGCGAACTGAAGGAGATGGTGCAGAACTTCCCGGGTCTGGTCGGGGTGCGGCCGGATTCCGGTGACGTGATCCAGGTCACCGCCGACACCACCGAATGGCTGATGGACGCCTTCGGCTACGAGACGAACTCCAAGGGCTTCAAGGTGCTGCCGCCGTTCGTTCGCACCGTTCAGGGCGACGGGGTCAACCGTCACACACTGCCCGAGGTGTTCATGGAGCTCGAGCGGCGCGGTATGTCGTGCGAGAACGCCGTGTTCGGGATGGGCGGCGGGCTGCTGCAGCACTGCAACCGCGACACGATGGAGTTCGGCATGAAGGCCAACGCGGTCTGCATCGACGGCGAGTGGCGTGACATCGGCAAGTCGCCGACCGCCGATCCGATGAAGCACTCCAAGAAGGGTCGGCTGGCGCTGCAGTTCAAGGACGGCGAGTTCACGACCGTCCGGCGTGACGCGATCCCGGCCGAGGAGAACGTGCTGCAACCCGTGTTCCGCAACGGGCAGCTGCTGCGCAAGTGGGACTTCAGCGAGCTGATCGAGCGCAGCGAGCGGGAGTACCCGGAGCACTGGTATGCGAGTCATGTCGAGCCGATGCGCGACGTGACGCCCGCCGCCGCGCCGGTGGCGGTCTAGCCACGGCTCCAGACCGCCCTCGGCGCCGTCCCTCAGTCCCGGTCGCCACCAGCGTGGCGGCCGGGACCGAGCCCTGATCCACCGATCGGGTGCCGGGTAGGGCAGGTATCGACGATGAGCAAACTCCACCTCTTCGACATGGACGGGACGCTGCTGAGCGGCTCGGCGTGCCTCGACCTATCCCGCCACCTGGGTCAGATCGACGCCGTCAACGAGATCGAGGCCCGCTGGGCGCTCGGGCGCGTCGGCCACGTCGAGTTCTATGAGCTGTGCCTGCCGCTCTGGGTCGGCCTCACCGACCGGGACGTCGACTCCGTGTTTGCGGCCGCAGGATGGCTTGAGGGGGTGCGTGAGGTCTGGGCTGACATCGCCCGCCGCGGCGAGCACAGCGCGGTCATCACCCTGTCACCCCAGTTCTTCGCCGATCGGCTCCTGGACTGGGGGGTGGGCTCCGCGCACGGTGCGGGCGTGCAGGCCGGGGTCCGCCCCGACCCGGCGCTCGTGATGACCCCGGCGATGAAGGTGACCGTCGCCGAAGCGCTGATGGGGCGATACCGCCTCGGGTCCGATGACTGCGTCGCCTACGGCGACTCCTCCTCCGACGTGCCCCTGTTCAAGCGCCTGCCCAACACCGTGTCGGTGAACGGCACCGAGTCGCTGCGGGAGATCGCAGCGCGTCACTACGAGGGTCGGGATCTGCGCGGCGCCTACGCGCAGGGCCGCGGGCTGCTGGACGCAAGCGCCCCCGTCGCCGCGGACGGGCGCTGGTGACGACGTCCATCCGCGTCCCCGACTCGCCGCACGCGACGAGTCTCGAGGCCACCAACGAGAAGCGGCTCATGCTGTTCAGCGGACGCGCCAATCCGGAGCTCGCGCATGCGATCGCCGGTCGCCTCGGAGTCGAGTGCTCGCCGATCACGCTCAAGACGTTCGCCAACGGCGAGGTCTACTGCCGCATCCAGGAGTCGGTGCGGGGGGCGGACGTCTACCTCGTGCAGCCGATGTGCGCCAACCCGGCCACCGGGGTGAGCGCCAACGACGCCCTGATGGAGCTGATGTTGATGATCGACGCGGCGGTCGGGGCCAGCGCGCACCGGGTGGTCGCGGTGACCCCGTGGTACGGCTACTCGCGTCAGGACAAGAAGAGCGCGCCCCGGGAACCGATCTCGGCGCGCCTGGTCGCGCACATGCTGCAGACCGCGGGCGCCGATCGGGTGGTCACCATGGATCTGCACGCCGGCCAGGTGCAGGGCTTCTTCTCGATTCCGGTCGACCACATGACCGCCCTGATGATGCTCACCGCGTATTTCCGCGACCTGGACCTGGGCGGGGATCTGGTCGTCGTCGCGCCCGACGCGATCCCGTCGAAGGAACTCG
>CAZZWJ010000368.1:0-2675 GCA_964657875.1 uncultured Solirubrobacteraceae bacterium | reverse complement strand
GACCGGGCGCCGAGCGGGCGCTCATCGAGCTCGTCGTCGAGGGGCGGGCGACCCACACGGCGATCGGCGACGACGCCCTGTGGCTGGCGGCCTGATCATTCCGCACCTCAGGTGAAGCTGACGCTTACGTAAGAAGCTGGTTGCTAGGGTTCTTCGCGAGATGACCGATCCGCAGGCTCTGTCCGACCCCGAGGTGCGGCTGGACCACCACGGCAACCCCGTCCCCGCCAACTACAAGTGGATGGCGCTGTCGACGACGACGCTCGGGGTGCTGATCGCGACGATCAACGCGTCGATCCTGCTCATCTCGCTGCCCGACATCTTCCGCGGGATCCACGTCGACCCGCTGCTGCCGAGCAACACCGATTACCTGCTGTGGCTGATCCTCGGGTTCCTCGTCGTCACCGCGGTCCTCGTCGTCTCGCTCGGGCGCCTCGGCGACATCTACGGGCGGGCGCGGACGTTCAACCTCGGCTTCGCGGTGTTCACGCTGTTCTCGGTGCTGCTGTCGGTCACCTGGTTGAAGGGCACCGACGGCGCGCTGTGGCTGATCATCATGCGCGCGCTGCAGGGGGTGGGCGGCGCGATGCTGTTCGCCAACTCGAGCGCGATCATCACCGACGCCTTTCCGGCCAACCAGCGGGGGCTCGCGCTGGGGATCAACGGCGTCGCCGCCGTCGCGGGCTCCTCGATCGGGCTGGTGCTCGGCGGGGTGCTCGCCCCGGTCGCCTGGCGCGCGGTGTTCCTGGTGTCGGTCCCGTTCGGGGTGTTCGGCACCGTCTGGGGCTTTGCCAAGCTCCGTGACCTCTCCGAGCGCAAGCCCGCCAAGATGGACTGGTGGGGCAACGTGACGTTCGCGGTCGGCCTGATCGCGATCATGGTCGGGATCACCTACGGGATCCAGCCCTACGGCGGCCACGTGATGGGGTGGACGAGCCCGCAGGTGATCGTCGAGATCGGCGGCGGCATCCTCATGCTCGTCGTCTTCTGCTTCATCGAGGGCCGCGTCGAGTCGCCGATGTTCCACCTCGAACTGTTCAAGGTCCGCGCCTTCGCGGCCGGCAACGTCGCGTCGCTGCTGTCGGCGATCGGGCGCGGCGGCCTGCAGTTCGTGCTCATCATCTGGCTGCAGGGCATCTATCTGCCCCGCCACGGCTACAGCTTCTCGCAGACCCCGCTGTACGCGGGCATCCTCCTGCTGCCGCTCGTCGCCGGCATGCTCATCGCCGGACCGATCGCCGGGGCGCTGTCAGACCGCCTGGGACCGCGGCCCTTCGCGGTCGTCGGGATGCTGATCGCCGCCGGATCCTTCGTGTTCCTGTGGGCGCTGCCGGTGAACTTCCCCTATCCGCTGTTCGCGGTCGCGATCGTGCTCAACGGCCTCGGGATGGGCATCTTCTTCTCACCCAACCGGGCGAGCGTCATGAACTCGCTGCCGCCCGGTCAGCGCGGGGCCGGCGGGGGAATGGTCGCGACGTTCATGAACTCCGGTCAGGTGCTGTCGATCGGCATCTTCTTCAGCCTCATGATCATCGGCCTGTCGGGCACGCTGCACGGGTCGCTGCTCTCGAACCTCACCGCTCACGGCGTCTCCCATCACGACGCCGCCCGCGCCGCGAACCTGCCGCCGGTGGCGACCCTGTTCGCCGCCTTCCTCGGCTACAACCCGATCAAGACGCTGCTCAGTCCCACGGCGCTGCATCACCTGTCCGCCCACCAGCAGCACGTGCTGCTCGGCCACTCGTTCTTTCCCCAGGTGATCTCCGGCCCGTTCTCAAACGCGCTGGGCTCGGCGTTCCTGTTCGGCCTGGTGGCGATGCTCGTCGCCGCGTTCGCCTCGGCGATCCCCTCCAAGGGGCAGCCGTGGATCGGGTTTCGCCGCCGGCGTGACGGCCGGATCGTGCCCCCGGAGATCGCGGTCGCTCCCGAGCCCCCGAGTCCGACGATCGAGCCCGCCCCCGCGGCCTACGCGGCGGACGGCTCGCCGGCGACCGCGAGCGCCCGGGCGACCACCTCGGCGACCGACACGGCGTCGTCGATCGTGTCGTAGTCGAGCTTCTCGGGCGTATCGCTCATCAGGTGGTAGTTGGAGAGCGTCTTGTGCTGGTTGATCGACGTGAGCGTCGCCGTCGGATAGCCCGCGCGGCTGGGGACGATCGCATCGGTCGAGCTGCGGGCGCGCAGGCCGCGCTGGAGCGGGAACCCGGCGTCTGAGGCACAGCGCACGACGAGGTCGCGGAAGCCACTGTCGCAGTAGTCCTCCATGACCACCGGTCCCTCGCCCTCGAGCAGGCTCAGCTGGGGGGAGCCGATCGTCTCCAGGTTCAGAAACCACGTGCGGCTGCGGTCGAGCTGACCGAAGTGATCCCTGGCGAAGGAATGGATCCCGCCCTGGATCACCTCCTCGGCCCCGCAGGAGACGAGCAGCACGCGCAGATCGGCGATCGGCTCACGCACGAGGCGCTCGGCGAGCGCGACGAGCGCCGCGACCGCGCTCAGGTTGTCGTTGGCACCCGGGACGACCGGGCTGCGGGCGACGTCGTGGAACGCGGCGGCTGACAGGAGCGTCCCGGAGAGCCCGACCGCCGTCATCCACGTCCGTCGGCGCAGCGCGCCGGCGGCGACGAAGCCGTGCGCGGCCAGCGGCCCCCACCACATCGGGAAGGCGGTGTTGA
>CAZZWJ010000367.1:0-2691 GCA_964657875.1 uncultured Solirubrobacteraceae bacterium | reverse complement strand
GGGTCCTGCGAGTGGTCTTCGAGGAGGCGGCTCGACTGCGTGAGGGTCAGCGCTTGGAGACGGTCGAGGATGTCGTCAACGCCGTATCCAGTGATTCCCCGGAGGTCGCTCATGCCCGCTCCTGACCAGCAGCACGAACACGCGGTCCTGCCGACCGCCACCCACGACGAGCAGGCACGTGAACGTATCGTCCGCGCACTGCGCCGCAGCATCGTCGGCAAGCTCGTGCCCGGTGTGCCCGACGCGTGGAACGGACGCGTCAAGGACCGCATGACCACCGAGCCGACGACCCGGAGTGAGGTCCGGCGCGCGATGCTGGAGGACGAGTACGTGCAGCAGGTGTTCTCGCTGCGTCGGATCGTCCAGGAGCAGACCTGGGACGTGACGGCCGAGATCGTTGGCCGTCAGATCGAGGATCTCAACGATCGGGCCGCGCACGTGCCCGCGACGGCGGGGGGGACGTTGGAGCTCGATCCCGACCTGGAGATCCCGGGCTACCTCAAGGCGCTGGACATCCACGCGATGCCCACGGGGTACTGGGATGAGTTCACCGATGGTTACGACGTCGCCGCCGGCGCGATCTATGACCGCGGCGTCTATCTCTATGCCGCCGGTCAGAGTGGTCCCCTGGGAGACAGCCGGGGCCGCTCGGTGGCCTTCAACTACTTCGCCGAGCAGCTTCCGGACTTCCGTCCACGACGGATCCTCGACATGGGCTGCAGCCTCGGTCACAGCCTGCTTCCCTACACCGAGCTCTATCCCGAGGCCGAGATCTGGGGCATCGACGTGTCCCCCGGCGTGTTGCGCTACGGCCATGCTCGCGCCGAGTCATTGGGGAGGAGGATCCACTTCTCCCAGCAGAATGCGGAGCGGACGAAGTTCCCCGCCGGTCACTTCGACCTGGTGGTGTCACACATCCTCCTGCACGAGACCTGTCACCCGGCGCTGCGCAACATCTTCTCCGAGTGCCACCGGCTCCTGACCCCGGGCGGCTACATGCTCCACGCCGAGGTCCCCCAGTACGAGGGGACCGATCTCTTCACCCAGTTCCTGATGGATTACGACACCTTCTACAACAACGAGCCCTTCTGGGGCGCGATGCACGACATCGACCTCGAGGCACTCGCCGTCGAGGCCGGCTTCCCGGCCGACTCGGTCACCGCCGAATTCGTCGCCAGTGGCCGTCGGGAGGGCGCAGACCGCACGGGACGCAAGTCCACCGGCAAGACCGCCGGTCAGCTGCAGCTCACTGTCGCGCGTAAGCCCACCTGACCTCGGGGAACGGACGGTCGCCCTGGCGTGACCGCGAGCCTCGCTCGTGGGACTCAAGCGCGCCGGTGAACCGCCGTTATCGCAGATCAGCCGCGAGGGCGGCGGCGACGCCCAGCCGTGAGCGCACGCTGTCGACGATCACGTCACTGTCGGGGAGGAACGCATCCTCAAGCGTCGGGCTGTAGGGGATCGGGGTCTCCGCGGTGGCCAGGATCCAGGCATCGTCGAGATCGTGCAGCGCCTCCGCGGCGACCGCCCCGAGCAGTCCGGCGGCCCAGCCACCCAGCTGTGGGCCCTCCTCGACCGCGAGCAGCCGGTTGGTGCGCGCGACCGAGGCGAGGACGGTGTCGAGATCCAGGGGTCTGAGGGTGCGCAGGTCGATGACCTCCAACGAGATGCCGTCGTCGCCGAGCCGTTCAGCGGCGGCAAGGACGTCGGAGACCCCCTTGCCGACGGAGACGACCGTCAGGTCACTGCCCGGCCGCGCGATCCCGGCTCTGCCGAGCGGGATGACCTCCTCGGTGGGGGCGGGGCCCTTGACCGAGTAGAGCCGCTTGTGTTCGAGGAAGATGACCGGGTTGTCGTCCCGGATCGAGGCCTTGAGCAGGCCCTTGGCTTCGGCGGGGGATGAGGGGAACACGATCTTCAGGCCCGGTACCCCCTGAAACCAGGTGCCGTGGGTCTGGGAGTGGATCGCCCCGAACCGTCCACCGGCACCCACCGCCGAGCGGACGACGAGCGGGACCGTCGCCTGCTCGTTTGAGATGTACCAGAACTTCGCCGCCTGGTTGACGAGGCTGTCCATCGGCAGCGCCATGAAGTCACCGAACATGACCTCGAACACGGGCCGCAGTCCGGTGACCGCCGCGCCATAGGCGGCGCCGGCCAGCGCCAGCTCCGAGATCGGGGTGTCGAACACCCGGTCGGCGCCGAATCGCTGCGCGAGGTCGGGGGTCGCCTTGAACACGCCTCCGGCGACCGCGACATCCTCCCCGAAGAAGATGACCGACGGATCGCGTTCGAGCTCCTCGGCGATCGCGTCGCGGATGGCGACGCGGAACTCGAGCGTGCTCATGCGCTGAACTCCGTCGCCGCGTCGAGCACGGGATCGGGATACGGCGCCGCCAGCGCGCTGTCGACCGCCTCCTCCAGCCGGCTGGCCGTGGCCTGTTCGACGGCGGCGATCTGCTCCTCGGTCAGCCCGGTGTCCAGCAGCCGCGCCCGGGCGAGCGTCAGGGGATCGCGCTCCAGCCACTCGTCGAGCTCCGCCTTGCTGCGGTAGGCCCCGGGGTCACTCTTGGAGTGCCCGTAGTGACGGTAGGTACGACACTCCAGCAGGGTGGGACCATCACCTCCGCGCGCCCGGCCCACCGCCGCCTCGGCGGCGGTGTGCACCGCCCACAGGTCGTTTCCGTCGAC
>CAZZWJ010000366.1:0-2698 GCA_964657875.1 uncultured Solirubrobacteraceae bacterium | reverse complement strand
CGTAGGGATGGGGCCGGTCGGCGGCGTGGCGAGCGACCGCGACCGCCTGCTCCACGCCGAAGTTGCGCACCGCCGAGACGAGGATGCGGCCCTCGATCCCATGCTCGCGCCGCGCGTCGTCGATCCCCTGAGCGATCCCGCCGAGGTGGTCCTCGTCGCTGAGCCCCACCGCCCGGGCGTGATCGGGCGAGGCGGTCAGCTCGACGTAGATCGCCCCGCCGGCCGCGCAGTCGCGCAGGTACTCATAGGTGATGTCCCGGTAGTCCGCAGCGGTGCGGATGACACTCGCCGACAGGTCGTAGGTCCGCAGGAAGTGCAGGAAGTCGGTGTAGTGAAAGCGGCCGTGCTCGTTGAGCAGCCGGTCGGGCAGGGTGACGCCGTTGCGCTGCGCCAGCCGCTGGACGAGGTCAGGTGGAGCGGTGCCCTCGAGGTGGACATGGAGCTCGACCTGGGGAACGTCGGTGCTCCGCACGGGGAGAGTCCGGATCTGCCCAACGTCGGCGCTCATCGCAGGGCCTCGATCACGACCGGGCCGGGGGTCACCGGTCCGTCGCCGAGGACGTAGGCGCCACGCAGCTGGTCCGCCGCTCGCGCGGCGCTGTCGGCGTCGGCAGCGTGCACGAGCGCCAGCGGCCGCCCCCCGGGCGCGACGCGCTCCCCGATCGCCGCGACCTCGGTGAGGCCGACGGCATGGTCGACGTCGTCGCTCTCACGGGCCCGCCCGCCGCCGAGACCGATGATGGCCAGGCCGATGGCGCGGACGTCGACCTCGCTGACGACCCCCTCGCCGGCGGGGAATGCCTCGAGCACCGTGGGGGTCCCGGTCAGGTGGCGCGCGGGCGCCTCGAGCAGATCCGCCGGCCCCCCGAGCGCGGACACCATGGCCGCGAACCGCTCGGCCGCGCGGCCGTCGTCGAGCGCGTCGGTAGCCGCCGACAGCGCGGCCTGCCGCGTGGTCGCCACCCCGCCGAGCACGAGCAGCTCGGCGCTCAGGGCGAGTGTCACCTCCCGCAGGCGCGCGTCGGCGGCGATGCCGGTGAGATGGTCGATCGCCTCACGGACCTCGAGCGCGTTGCCGGCGCTCCGTCCGAGCACCTGGTTCATGTCGGTCAGCAGCGCCGCGGTGGGCATCGCGCTGCCGGTCGCGACCTCGACGATCGCCCTGGCCAGCTCACGGGCCTGCTCGATCGAGGGCAGGAACGCGCCCGAGCCGACCTTCACGTCCATCACCAGCGCATCGAGGCCCGCCGCGAGCTTCTTGGACAGGATCGAGGCCACGATCAGCGGGATCGACTCGACCGTCCCGGTCGCGTCGCGGACGGCGTAGAGGCGGCGGTCGGCGGGCGCGAGGCTCCCGGTCTGACCGACGATCGCGCAGCCCGCACCGGCGACGACCGCCCGCAGGCGCGGGGGCGACGGGGCGACGTCATACCCCGGGATCGACTCGAGCTTGTCCAGCGTGCCCCCGGTATGGCCGAGGCCGCGGCCGGACACCATCGGGACCGCCCCACCGCACGCGGCGACGATCGGGGCCAGCAGCAGGCTGACCTTGTCGCCGACGCCGCCGGTGGAGTGCTTGTCCAGGGCGGGGCCCGCCAGCCCGGCGTCGCCCCAGTCCAGGACCTCCCCCGAGCGCGTCATCGCGCCGGTGAGGGCGACGCGCTCGGCGGCGGTCATGTCGCGCCAGACGATCGCCATCGCCAGCGCGCCGACCTGGGCGTCGCTGACGCTGCCGTCGGTGATCCCGGCCACGAGCTGCCCGATCTCCCCCGCCGTCAGCTCCCCGCCGTCGCGCTTGCGCCGGATCAGCTCAGCGGGAAGCATCGGCCCCGATCCGCGCGATCACGCCGCGCAGCAGCGCGGTCAGCGTGCCGGCCGCGCGCTCGGCGTCATGCAGCGTCTGCGCGTGGCTGAGCGGCACGTCGCCCATCCCCTCGGCGAGGTTGGTGATCGCCGACACCGCGACCACGCGCAGCCCGCAGTGGCGCGCGAGCGTCGTCTCGTGGACGGTCGACATCCCGACGGCGTCGGCGCCGAGCACGGCGAAGGCCCGGATCTCGGCGGCGGTCTCGAAGCTCGGTCCGCTGACGGCCAGATAGACCCCCTCGGCGAGCGGGATCCCGAGCTCGTCGGCGGTGGCTCGCAGCTCGGCGAGCAGCTTCGGGTCATACGCGCCGGCCATCGGCGGGAAGCGAGGTCCGATCGCCTCGTCGTTGGGTCCGGTGAGGATGTTGACGCCGGTGAGGTTGATGTGGTCGGTGATCGCCATCAGCGAGCCGGGCCCGGCCTCCGGCCGCAGCGAACCCGCGGCGTTGGTGAGGACCAGCGTGTCGGCACCGGCGCCCCTCAGCGCCCGGATCGGGACCCGCAGCGCCTCCAGGTCGCCGCCCTCGTAGACGTGGGCGCGGCCCTGGAGGACGGCGACGCCGACGCCGGCGATCGACCCGAGCACGGCCCGGCCGGCGTGGCCGGCGACCGTCGGCGCGGGGAAGCCGGGGAGCTCGGCGTAGGTGACGACGACCGGATCCTCGACTGCGTCGGCGACCACGCCCAACCCGGATCCGAGGACGATGCCGACCCGGATCGGCATCGGCGCGCGGTCGGCGAGGATCTGCGCGGCGGCGGTCACGACTCAGAGCGCCTCGCGGTCGAAGGCGCCGGGCAGCAGCTCGGCGAGGGTCATCGTGTGCGGTGTCCG
>CAZZWJ010000365.1:0-2702 GCA_964657875.1 uncultured Solirubrobacteraceae bacterium | reverse complement strand
GGGGCGGGTCGGATCCGGGGTGCGCGGTGCCGCGAGGATCCACCACCGATGACGAGGAGGACGACACCGAGCGTGACCAGACCGGTCAGGGCGGTCAGGGTCACCCACGGTCGCCGTACGCGGCTTCGCTGTCGCCCGGGCGCGACATCACCCCGCGGTGGGTGACCTGGCGCGGGGACGACGGCGAGTGGTGGGGACGGTGGGGGTGGCGGGAGTGGAGGTGGAGGTGGAAGTGGCGTAGTGAGCCGGGGCGGGGCCTCGTCGGCTCGCCCGGCGGCGGTCGCGGGAGCGAGCGCCTCGCGGGGTCGCAGGGCGGTGGGGACCTCGCCGGGGAGGATGCGCAGCTGCGCGGCGAGCGTGCAGACGACCCGCTCGCGCCGCGCCCGCACCGCCTCGGGGCCGACCCCGGTGAGCTGGGCGATGCGGGCGTCGTCCAGCCCCCGGGTGAACGCGAGGGAGAGCAGCGCCCGGTCGGCGGGGTTCAGCCCGGCCACCGCGTCGACCGGTGTGCGCGTCGCGACGACGCTCATTGGGGTATACCCCGCGTGATGGCGATCAGGTCAGACAGAGCACGGCTCAGTATCCCCGACCCCATGGTGGTCGCGCCGGCCCGCCCGCGGCGACCGTGGCCGGCGGCGGTGATGCTCGCGTTCGTCATGCTGCTGCTCGTCCCGGTGGCGGCGAGCGCCCGCACGCGCGTGCGCTTCGTCCACGCCGTGCCCGCCGTCGGTCGCGTGGCGGTGACGGTCGCCGCCGATCCCCATCGGTTCGGTTCGATCGCCTTCGGCGAGGCGACGTCCTGGCGGGCGGTCCGCGCCGGGGCGCTTCGCTGGTCGCTCTCCGCGCACGGCCACGCGGCGGCGTCGGGAACCACCCGGGTCGGCTCCGGTGACTACGACCTCGTCGTCGTCGCCGACGCCACCCGGATCCAGGTCCGCGCCTATCGCACGTCGGCCGGGCGACGCGGGAAGGGGCTCGTCCGGGTCATCCACGCCGCGCCCGGGCTCGGAAGCCCGCAGCTGCGCGTCGACGGACGCCTCGCCGTACGTCGTCTCTCCTACCTGGGGGTGACTCCGTATCTGGCGCTCGCGCCGGGACGTCACCGCCTCGACGGCGACCGGCCGGGTGACTCGACCCCGTTCGTGTCCGGGAGCTTCAGCATCCCCGCCGGGGTCGCCGATTCGGTGGTCGTGATCGGCAGCGACGGCCGGCGGGTCCGGATGATCGCACTCACCGACCGCACCGCGACCCACGCGACCCGCCGGGCCCACACCACGACGCACCGGACCCGCACGGCCACCCGCGGGACCCGCACCGTGCGGGTGCGCGCGGGACAGTCGCTGTGGTCGATCGCCCGCACGCTGGTCGGTCCGCGGGCGTCCGACATGACGATCGAGCGCCGGCTGCTCGTCCTGTGGCATGCGAACGCCACGCGGATCGGCACCGGCGATCCGAGCCTCATCTATCCGGGAACCCGGCTGTCGATCTGACGGACCCGTTCGCTACGGTCCGGGCATGACAGATCTTGAGAAGCCGACCGTCGAGATTCCCGAGGGCCAGGCGCCCTCCTACCAGCTGGAGCTCGACGACATCGTCGTCGGCGACGGCGATGAGGCCGTGACGGGCAAGATCGTCGACGTCCACTATGTCGGGGTCGCCTGGAGCACCGGCGCGGAGTTCGACGCCTCCTATAACCGCGGCGCGACCTTCGCCTTCGGTCTTGGCAAGGGCCAGGTGATCGCCGGCTGGGACCAGGGGGTCGCCGGCATGCGAGTCGGGGGACGGCGACGGATCACGATCCCGCCGATGCTGGGCTACGGCAAGCGCGGCGCGGCCGGCGTCATCGGTCCCGACGAGACGCTCGTGTTCGTCGTGGACCTCGTCGCCGTGCGCTGACGCGGGGGCGATCCCGGGACTGCGTTCTCAGACCCGACCGACCGACGCGGCGATCGCGCGAATCCGTTTCAGACCCGACGCGCGCGATCCCGCGACGCCGGCACCCCCTGGGGGGTGGGTCAGGGGCGGTAGGCCGACGGGTTGGCGACGTGGCTGACGTAGCTGGCCACGGCGTACAGATCCGGTCCGGTGGCCAGCCCGCTCGGCATGTCGCCGTAGTTGCCCACGGCGCCGTACTTGACGTAGCGCAGGACGGAGGCCTCGGACGGGTGGGTCGCGTCGAGGTTGGGTCCGACCTGGCCGATCGAGCGACTCGCCGCGAGCTGGTGGCAGGAGGCGCAGTGCTCGCTGAAGATCTCGTGCCCGAGCGTCTGGCTCTTGGTGAGCGCCACGCGCTTTCCGAGCACCGTCACGTGGTTGGCCTGGTCATCGGAGCCGTGCAGGATGAAGATCCCGGCGACGATCGCGAACGCGAGGCAGAGCACGAAGGCGACGGCCGGGATCGGAAGGTTGTTTCGGCGCATGAGGTCTGAGGTGAAGCGGATTGCCGGCGCGCGGGAGCACGTCGTTTCCCCGGGGGCTGAGCGCGCGGAACACTACCATCAGACCCCGGCGGAGCGCCCCGCTGACGCGCGGGATCACGCGTTGATGTCCCCGGGGTGACCATGGTCTCGGTGCCGGATGGGGCGTGCGCGTCCTACGACGCCGGTTGGATCTCCGGCCGCCGGCCCGTCGTTCGTACCGGCGCGGGCCCGGGCGGCGGGCTGCGCGTCGAGCCCCGACACCGCCATTGTGGCAATTGCAAC
>CAZZWJ010000364.1:0-2720 GCA_964657875.1 uncultured Solirubrobacteraceae bacterium | reverse complement strand
GTGGGGGTCGGGGTCGGGGTCAGGCCGGAGCACGCGCCGGACGCGGGCTGGGTGACCGCCGCCTCACCGACGACGACATCAGCGATGCCGGGGATGTGGACGTCGAGCAGCGTCTCGGTGTTGGAGGTCGCCGTCGAGGTGTTCTGGTTGACTGACACCGTGCCGCCGAGCGTTCCGGTGATCGGAATCGTGCCCGGCTGCCCGGGGCTCGCCAGGGAGATCCGCGTGGACCCGATCTGGATCGCCGACAGGGAGGAGCTGGCCGCGGCGTCGACGACGCCGTTGACGCAGGCGTAGGACGCGGTCGTCTGGACCGGGCCGACGATCGACACCGCCCCCGCCGGGGTGGGGATCGAGACCGCGTTCACCGACACGAGCGCGCTCGCGCCCAGGGCGCTGTCGGTCGCGGTTGAGGTCGTGGTCGCCGACGCGGGCCCGACGGTGAGGGTGCCGCCAAGCAACGAAGCGAGCTGCAAACCGAGAGTCCCGCTGGCCAGCGGCGCAGAACTGCTCACCCCGGCCGAGTTGGTCGCGCAGGCGCCGCCGGTCGGGTTGGCGACGTAGGGCTCAACCGCCGGCAGCAGGCCGTTCAGCGCGGTCACCCGGGTGACGCTGGCCCGACAGCCGAAGGTCTGAGTGGTGGCCGCCGAAGCGGATCCAGCCAGGGCGCTCGCGGCGAGCACTCCGGCGAGCGGCGCGGCGAGCGCCAGCGAACGTCCACGTGACATGGTGACTCCATCTGCAATTAGGAAAGTCACGCCGAGGTGGTGGCACCCACGCGTGACTCAGGTCACTCAGGCTTTCGGAGCCTCGCAACGCGCAGATGAGCCATCTCGACGCATCGCGATCGGTGGGATGAGCGCGAGGTGTAGTGATCCATCATCCAAATGGATGATGGTGGGGCCGCGCCGCTCGCGGGTCAGGCGCGAATGAGCGGGAGCTCGCGCTCCAGCGCATATTTGCCTGCGTGATCCTCGGTTCCCTGGAGGGGATAGTGCCCCGAGAAGCAGGCGTCGCAGTGGTGCGCCGGCGATCCCTCGATCGCCTCATAGACGCCATCCAGTGACAGGTAGTGCAGCGAGTCCGCACCGAGCTCGGCGGCGATCTCGGCGACCGTGCGTCCGTGGGCGATCATCTCCTCGCGCGCTGACATGTCGACTCCGTAGTGACATGGGTTCTTGATCGGCGGGGCGGAGATGCGCAGGTGCACCTCGGCCGCGCCGGCGTCCCGGAGCATCTGGACGATCTGGCGATCGGTGGTGCCGCGCACGATCGAGTCGTCGACGACGATCAGCCGTTTGCCGGCGACCACCTCGGGCACCGGGTTGAACTTCATCCGCACGCCGAGCTTGCGCAGCTCCTGACCGGGCTGGATGAACGTCCGCGCCACGTAGCGGTTCTTGATGAAGCCGTCGTCCTGGGGCAGCCGGGCGGCGCGGGCGAGGCCCCGAGCGGCCGGATTGCCCGAGTCGGGCACGGGGATCACGAGGTCGGCCTCGACGGGCGCCTCGCGCCACAGCAGCTCCCCCATCCGCGCCCGGGAGACCTGCAGCCGACGGCCCTCCATGAGCGAGTCCGGGCGGGCGAAGTAGATGTGCTCGAAGACGCAGAACGCGCGTCGCGCCCCCTCGATCACATGGCGGGAGGTGAGACCCGCATGCGACAGGGTGACGAGCTCGCCGGGCTCGACGTCGCGCACGAACTCGGCGCCGATGAGATCAAACGCGCACGTCTCCGAAGCCACGCAGTAGACGTCGGGGCCGCTCGAGTCACCCGCCGCGGGGATGCGACCGATCGACAGCGGCCGGATGCCGTTGGGGTCACGGAAGGCGACGACCTTCTCCTCGGTCATCACGACCGTCGAGAACGCGCCCTGCAGACGACCCATCACCTCGGCGATCGCGTCCTCGATCTCGGCCGCCGGATGGGTCTCGAGCAGCGCCGCGATGATCTCGGAGTCCGACGTCGACTGAAACGAGACGTTTCGGCCACGCAGCTCGGTGTGCAGCGCGACCGCGTTGATGAGGTTGCCGTTGTGGGCGAGGGCGAGGCTGCGCTTGTCGTTGCGGACGATCGGCTGCGTGTTCTCCCACGCCGAGGCGCCGGTCGTCGAGTAGCGCACGTGACCGATCGCGAGGTCGCCGATCAGCGAGCGCAGGACGTGATCGTCCTTGAACACCTGCGAGACGAGACCCTGATCGCGGATCGCCATGATCGGGCCGCCGTAGGGCGCGGTCGCGATCCCGGCCGACTCCTGCCCGCGATGCTGCTGGGCGAAGAGGGCGAAGTAGGACAGCCGCGCGACGTCGTGACCGGGAGCGAAGATCCCGAACACGCCGCATTCGTCACGGGGACCGTCGCGCTGGTCGAGGGAGCGGGACATCGCCGGTGACCTCACCGTAGCAACGCCCATCACACGTACCGGCTCAAGCCGGTCTCACGGGCCCCGGCGAGCGCGGAAACTGCGACGTCCAGCAGACCACCGAGCGCGAGTGAGTCACCGCCGACGGTCCCGATCAGCGGCCACGGCGCGAGGCTCTCGGCGGGACCGGAGACGACGAACGCGCGGCCGAGCGCCTCGGCGAACGGCTCCAGGCCGTCGGGCAGGACGACGCTCGCCCCGATCGCACCGGCGACGCAGCATTCGGCCAGCGCGACCGCGATGCCCCCCTCGGCGATGTCATGGGCACTGGACAGGGCGCCGGATCGGACGGCGGCGC
>CAZZWJ010000363.1:0-2741 GCA_964657875.1 uncultured Solirubrobacteraceae bacterium | reverse complement strand
GCTCGTCGTCGCGCCAGCTCTCCCCGGCAGCCTGCAGGCAGGCACCGAGCGGCACCGCGGCGGCCGCGGCGGCCTCGGCGAGCGTCTCGGGATCGTCGAGCTCAAAGCCGCCGCAGAACGCGAGGCGGCTGAGGGCGAGCGCGAACGCCGGACCGGCCCCCAGCTCACAGGCGTAGGCGGCGGCGCGCAGCGCCCCCGGGGCCGGCGCCGGGAAGTGCTCGGGCCAGATGAGCGGCAGGCGCAGCGCCGCGGCGCGCGACTCGGCGTCGGCGCGCAGGCGATGCAGGGCGCGGCCCCGGGGCCGCCCGCCGGAGAGGGCGCTGCCGTCGACCGCGACCCAGGTGACGTCGCCCAGCGTGCGCTCGACGCGCTCGGCGGCCAGATATGAGAACGGGCACGTGACGTCGAAGAGAAAGCTCGGCGCGAGGTCGACCGCGGGTTCGGGCCCCCGGGCGCGTTGAACTGGAAAATGCAGCAGGTCACCCATGGTGGTCTTCCTCTCGGGCTACGCGCGGCGGCCGATGGTGGATCAGCATTGCGTCCACTGCAACGCCCGAGGGGGACCAGACTGGCGCAAATCCTGCAGGCGGCCCAGTGGATTCGGTTATGCTCGAATCCGGTAGGAGAGCTAAAGGTCCAAGGAGACGGACAATGCCGCACGTTCCGCCTGCGAAGCGTCACCCCTACGACCAGTGGTCGCCCGACGCGCGCGCGCTCGATCTCGTCGGCGACAAGTGGACCCTGCTCATCGTCCGTGACCTGATGCCGGGACCGCGGCGCTTCGTCGAGCTGCAGCGGGTGCTGCCCGGAATCTCCACCGAGCAGCTGCGCTCACGCCTGAACCGGATGGTCGCCGACGGAATGCTCACCCGCAAGCGCTACCGGGAGGTTCCGCCGCGAGTCGACTACGAGCTCACCGAGCGAGCCCAGGAGCTCGCGCCGGTGCTCGGCGCCCTCAGCCGCTGGGGCTATGACTGGACGTGGTCGGCGCCCCGCCCCAGCGAGCGCATCGACGTGAGCGCCCTGTTCCGGGTGCTGCCCGGCCTCATCGACCCCGCCGACCCGACGCGCGGGACGATCGCGCTCACGGTCACCGACGGCCGTGACGGACGTCCCGTGCACACGCTGTTCACCGTCGCCGAGGGCAGCTCGCGGGTGAGTGAGCCCGGCGATCCCGGCCACGTCGACGCCCGCCTGCAGGGCTCGACCGGGGACTGGGTCCGCGCGCTCGGCCCCGCCGGCGACCCGAGTGTCCTGCAGCGTCACGGTCGCACGAACCTGCTGGAGCTGGTGCTCGGACTGCTGTCGCTCGGTCGCGGCAGCGAGGCCGACGCCGCGATCGGCGCGCGGTCCGTCTCGCTGTAGCGGCGGCGTCGGTGTAGCGTGTGCGAGCGCGAGAGCCCACGCCCGGGTGGTGGAATTGGTCAGACACGGTTGCCTTAAGAGCGACTGCCTCGCGGCGTGAGGGTTCGAGTCCCTCCCCGGGTACTGCCGATGGACGCGGGATCGACCGCGCGAGCGCAACTTCGGCGCTCGGATTGTGATCTGACAGGCGAGACCGTCTCGTAGGAAATTCCATGGAAGCGTCCGCGCTCAAATATCAGGCCGGAATCGGCCTTCACGGCCGCTCGCCGCTGCTGCGCCTGCAGTCCGACGAGCGGCTGATCACGCTGCTGCGCCGCGGCAACACCGCGGCCTTCGAAGTGCTGGTCGCGCGGTATGAGACGCGGCTGCTCGCGTTCTGCCGGCATCTGCTCGGGTCTCGCGAGGACGCCGAGGACGTGCTGCAGGAGGTGATGACGGCCGCCTTCAACGCGATCCTCGCCGACGACCGGCCGATCAACACGCGGCCGTGGCTGTACCGGATCGCCCGCAACCGCAGCCTCAACCACCTGCGCCGCACCCAGGCGATCGGCGTCGACTCGATGGACCACCACCTCGCCGAGCACGGGGCCTCGACCGCGGACAAGGTCCACGAGCGCGAGGAGTTCCGGATGCTCGTCACCGACATCCACGAGCTCCCCGAGACCCAGCGCACGGCGCTCGTGCTGCGCGAGATGGATGCCCTCTCCTACGAGCAGATCGCCGAGGCGATGGAGACGACCGTCTCCAGCGTGAAGTCGCTGCTCGTCCGCGCCCGCATGGGTCTCGCCGAGGCGGCGGGCGCCCGGCTGCTCAGCTGCGAGGAGGTCCGCACCGAGCTCGCCGAGGTCGCCGAGGGCCTCGTGAAGAGGCCCACCCCGCTCGTGCGCCGCCACCTCAAGGACTGCCGGCGCTGCTCGGAGTTCCGCACCCAGCTCAAGGCGACCAACAAGGCGCTCGCGGTGCTGCTGCCCGTCGGCCCGCTCGTCGTGTTCCGCAAGCTCGCCTTCCTGCACCTCGGCCACTCCGCCGGTGCCGGGGCCGGCGCGGGGTCGGCGGCGACGGCGACCGCCGCGGGCTCCGGAGCGGGCGCGGCGATCGGGGCCGCGGGCGGGGCGTTCGGCGGCGGCTCGATCATCTCGGCCGGGATGGGCGCGGTCGCCACCAAGGCGGCGGCCGGACTGGCCGCCGCGGTGATCGTCACCGCGGGCGCCGTCGAGGTCGGCCAGCACGCCTCCCCGCACCCGGCGGCGGCGGTCGCGGTCGCCGATCCCACGGTCGCCTCGCCGATCGCCCCCGTGCACGCCTTCGGCGGCGCCCGATCCGCGTCGGCTGCCGCGGCGAGCACCCAGCTGTCCGAGCGCCAGGCGGCGACCGTC
>CAZZWJ010000362.1:0-2775 GCA_964657875.1 uncultured Solirubrobacteraceae bacterium | reverse complement strand
AGGGCGGCGGTGAGATCGAGGCACCGGTCGAGCTGATGCGCTCCACCGAGGCCGAGAAGCAGGCGCAGATCGACAACGTCCGGTCGTTCTCCGCCCGGGCCGCCGACGACTCCGCCGCGGCGCTCTCGCACCTGCAGGAGGTCGCCCGCGCCCGCGGGAACGTCTTCGCGGCGCTCATGGACGCGGTGAAGGTCGCGTCGCTGGGTGAGATCTCGGCGGCGCTGTACGCGGTCGGCGGCGAGTACCGTCGCAACATGTGACGATGCTCCTGCGCGACGCCGCCGGCACGGTGCACGAGCCCGCGGACGGTGAGCCGCGGATCGTCAGCCTCGTGCCCTCGATCACCGAGCTGCTGTGTGACCTCGGTCTGGGTCCCCAGATCGTCGGGCGCACCGGGTTCTGCATCCATCCCTGGGACACCGTCCGGGAGATCGCGAAGGTCGGGGGGACGAAGGACGTCCGCCTGGACCGGGTGCGCGAGCTCGCCCCCACCCACGTCGTGGTCAACATCGACGAGAACACGCGCGAGACGGCGCAGGCCCTGGCGCGCTTCATCCCCCATGTGATCGTCACCCACCCGCTCGCGCCCGACGACAACCCCGGCCTCTATGAGCTGCTCGGCGCGATCTTCCACCGCGGGCCGCAGGCCGAGATGCTCGGTGCCCGCTTCGGTGAGGCGCGGCGGCGGCTGCGAGAACAGACGGCCGGTCGTGAGCCCGAGGACGTCCTGTACCTGATCTGGCGAGACCCCTGGATGACGGTCGCGCCGGACACCTACATCGCGCGGACGCTCGCGCTGCTCGGCTGGCGCACGCTGCCGCGGGAGGCCGGGGAGCGCTATCCGGCGGTCGAGCTCGGTCGCTACGCGGGGATGGTGGACCGGGTGCTGCTCTCCTCCGAGCCCTTCCACTTCAAGGCGGCCCATCTGGAGGAGGTCAGCGCCCTCATCCCGGGGGCCAGGGTTTCGCTGATCGACGGTGAGATGACGTCCTGGTACGGCAGCCGGGCGATCGCGGGGCTGGAGTACCTCGGCGCCTACGCGGCGGGCGGGGGCGCGGATGCCGGCGCCGGCATGTCGGCTGAGGATTGCGATGCCGCCGCGCAGGCCCGCCGGCTGCAGTCGCCGTGCATCGGCGTGTGCGTGGTCGACCCCGACAGCGGACTGTGTGAGGGGTGTGCGCGCACGCTCGACGAGGTCGCGGCGTGGGGGTCGGCAACCGTCGACGAGCGCCGGGCGATCCTCGTCGAGGTCGACCGCCGGCGGGGGTGATCTTCAGTGATCGTGATCGCGACGCACCGAGGCGCCCGAGCGCAACCGAGCGGTCTGCGCGAGATCCCGCAGCGTTGCGGGGGAGGGGTCCTGGGCGACCGCCGCCGCGATCCGGTCGAGCGCCGGCACGTCCCGCGTACCGACGCAGATCGTGTTGCCGGCCCTCATCCCGAGCGTCCAGGTGCTCCCATACGCGGTGCCGAGGGCGGCGAGGACCGCTCGGACCTCCTGTTGCGAGCGATCGTCGACGACGTTGACGAGGGTCATCGGAGCGACCCGCGCGGCCTCGCCGAACGCCTCCGCGGTGGCCAGCCGGCGGGGGATGCGCGCGCCGAGGAACGCGTCGACGACGACCGCGTCAAAGCTCAGGTCCGGCTGCCGGGTCAGCCACGCCCGGCCCTCGACGTGGCGGACGCGTAACCCGGGCGCGCGGCGCAGACCCATGTGGGCGCGGGCGAGCTCGAGCACGCCGGAATCGAGCTCGCAGACCTCCTGGCGCCCGTCGGGCCATTCGGCGGCCAGGGCTCTCGGCAGTGCGCAGGCGGCGCCGCCGATGTGCACGACCCGCCGCGCGCGGGCGGCGCGCAGGACGATGCGCAGCCAGCGCATGTAGTCGAACTCGAGGTGGCGGGCGTCTGCGAGATCGACGTAGGAGCTGTCCATCTCACCCTGGCGCAGCAGCCGCCCGGTCGGGCGATGGCGGTCACGCTCGACGACGAGGTCGCCGTCACGGGCGATCACCGGGTCCAGTACGCGAAGTCGAGCCATCGTGGGCGCGGGACGGGGTGGGCGCTCAGACCGACAGCGCCGAGGGGTCCTCGGGCACGTCGACGGCGTGCTCGCGCAGCGCCTGCAGCGGGACGACCTCCAGCGCGCGCTCGTGGGTGGAGGCGAGCACGACGAACGCCGCCGCCCCGTCGAGATGGGCGCGCAGCCAGTTGCCGGCGGTGACACACCAGCGGTCGCCGGGGACGAGGCCCGGAAACCCGTACATCGGCATCGGGGTCTGCAGGTCATTGCCGATCGCGCGCTGGTGCTCGAGGAATTCGGCGGTGACGACCGCGCAGATCGTGTGGCTGCCGACATCCTCGGGGCCGGTGTGACAGCAGCCATCGCGCATGAAGCCGGTGACCGGGTCGGTGCCGCAGGGCTCAAGCTCCCCGCCCAGGACGTTGCGATCGGCCACGGGAGCAGTATCGCATCGCACCTATGCTCGGGCGATGGAGGCCGCCGAGACCGTGGGTGCATGCCTCAACGCGCTGGAGGCGGGCGCCGCCGAGGTCGCGTCGGGCCAGTGGCGGATCGTGTCGGAGTCCGCCGGCCATCCGCTGTCGCTGGAGCTGTCCCTGCGCGGGGCGCTCCTGCGCGCCGAGGCGCTCGTGCTTCCCCCGGACGTGATCGAGCCCCGCCAGCTGCTCTTCTGGAACGCCCAGGCGCCGCTGGTCTGCTTTGCCGAGAACCGCGCGGGGGAGGTGCTCGTCTGCGGCGAGCTCCCGGTCGTCGCG
>CAZZWJ010000361.1:0-2778 GCA_964657875.1 uncultured Solirubrobacteraceae bacterium | reverse complement strand
GAGGAGGGGGTCATCGAGCAGTTCCACACCCGCGTGGCCGGCGCGCTGGCCCACCTCGACTTCGAGCTCGTGATCGTCGACGACGGCTCCACCGATGCCACGCCGCGGCTGCTGGAGGCGATCGCCGACGTCGACGAGCGCGTCCGGGTCGTCTCGCTGTCGCGGAACTTCGGTCACCAGACCGCGCTCACCGCGGGCCTGGATCACGCCGGCGGCGACGTCGTCGTGATGCTCGACGCCGATCTGCAGGATCCACCGGAGCTCATCGTGACGATGCTCGAGCGCTGGGCGGCCGGCTGCGACGTCGTCTACGCGGTGCGCGAGGCGCGGGCGGGCGAGTCACGGTTCAAGCTCACCACCGCGCGCTGGTTCTATTCGGTGTTCGATCGCCTCGCCCAGATCGATCTCGGCCATAACGCCGGTGACTTCCGGCTGCTGGACCGCCGGGCGCTCGACGGGCTGCTGGCGATGCGTGAGCGCCACCGCTTCCTGCGCGGGATGACGGTCTGGGTCGGCTACACCCAGGCGGCGGTCCCGTACTCCCGCGACGCCCGGTATGCCGGTCAGACGAAGTTCACGCCGGCGAAGATGGTGCGCTTCTCCCTCGACGCGATCCTCTCCTTCTCCGAGCGGCCGCTGCAGCTCGCGACGCTGCTCGGGCTGCTCATCTCGCTGCTCGCGTTCATCGCCATTCCGGTGGTGATCGTGCTGCGGCTGCTCGGTGAGTATCTCCCGGGCTTCGGGACGATCACGATCGTCGTGCTGCTGCTCGGCGGTATCCAGCTCATCTCGATCGGGATCATCGGCGAGTACGTGGGGCGCATCTATGACGAGGTGAAGGGTCGCCCCCTCTACCTCGTCCGGGCCCGGCGCAACCTGCCCGCGATCAGCGCGGAACCTAACCCCCCGCGGGACTAGGTCCGACCGTCGGGTTGGTCCGCCCGTCGTTCTGAGCGGCGGCGGCGCTGCGCAGCTCTTCGACGCCGTCCGCGGAGGTCGCGATCGCCTCCAGGAGCGCGAGCCGCGCCGAGAGGCCCTTGATCGCCTCGGCGACCGGATCGGGAAGATGGATCCAATCGGCGTCGGGGCCCTCCGGCCGCCGGCCCTCCACTCGCACCAGGTGGCCCGGGTTGCCGACGACGGTGGCGTTGGGCGGTACGTCATGGATGACCACCGTGTTGGCGCCGATCTTCGCCCCGTGGCCGACCGTGATCGGGCCGAGCATCTTGGCCCCGGAGCCGACGGTGACGTTGTCCTGCAGGGTCGGATGGCGCTTGCCCGTGGCAAAGCCGGTGCCGCCGAGGGTGACACCCTGATAGAGCGTCACGTCGTCGCCGATCTCGGCCGTCTCGCCGATCACGACGCCCATCCCATGGTCGATGAAGAAGCCATCGCCGATACGGGCCGCCGGATGGATCTCGATGCCGGTGATCGCGCGCGCCAGCGACGCGATGAGGCGCGGCAGCACCGGCACCCCGCTCTCGTGCAGCGCGTGCGCGACCCGGTGGGCGAGCAGCGCGTGCACCCCCGGCCACGCCGCGAGAATCCCCACCGTGCCGACCCCGCGCGCGGCGGGATCACGGCTCTTGACCGCCGCGACGTCGCCGCGGATCTCCCGCAGCACCGGTGCGATCACGCGTCCGCCAGGCATCGTCTGCAGGCTATCGACGCCGCGTCTCGGCAGTCTGGGACCGATCAGACGGCGAAGAAGGGAAGGGACATGTAGCGCTCGCCCGAGTCGGGCAGGATGGTGGCGATCCGCAGGCCGCGTGACTCGGGGCGCCGGGCCACCTGGAGGGCCGCCGCGACCGCGGCGCCGCACGACATGCCGGCGAGGATCCCCTCCCGACGGGCGAGTTCCCGAGCGGTGGCGATCGCGTCCTCGTCCTCGATGGGGATGATCTCGTCGATGATCTCCCGGTTGAGGACCGCGGGGACGAAGCCCGCCCCGATCCCCTGGATCTTGTGGGGGCCGGGCGCCCGACCGGAGAGCACGGCGGAGCTCTGAGGCTCGACGGCGACGACCCGGCAGGCGGGGTTTCGCTCCTTCAGGGCCTCCCCGACGCCGGTGATCGTGCCCCCGGTGCCGACCCCGGCGACGAACACGTCGACCTTCCCATCCAGCGCGGCCCACAGCTCCGGACCGGTGGCCCGCCGATGCGCCGCTGGATTGGCCGGATTGGAGAACTGGTCGGGCAAGAAGACGTCGTCGCGGGTGGCCATCGCCCGGGCGGCGTCGACGGCCTCGTTCATGCCGCCCATCGACTCGGTCACCTCGACGATCGCGCCGTAGAGGCGCAGCAGCGCCTCGCGCTCGCGGCTCATCCCCTCCGGCAGCGTGAGCACGAGCTCATAGCCCTTGGCCGCGCACACGAACGCGAGCGCGATCCCGGTGTTGCCGCTCGTCGCCTCCACGATCGTCGTGCGGCCGGGCTCGATTCGCCCCTCACGCTCGGCGGCCTCGATCATCGCCACCCCGATCCGGTCCTTGACGCTGGCCCCCGGATTGAACATCTCAAGCTTGGCGAACAGCTCGACGTCGAGGCCCGCGGCCATCCGCGTGAGCGCGACCACCGGGGTGTCTCCAACGAGGCTCGCGACGTTGGTCGGGACGGTGCGCATCGCCTATCGGAATCTATCGAGCACCAATTCAGCGCAGTTCGCGAGAGTTTCGTGGCCGCGGGTCGTTGTAGACGACAGTGCTGCACAACACTTCTCAACACTCACCATGATCGACCTCCCAACAGTGATCGCGCTCCTCGCGCCGGCCGTCGTGCT
>CAZZWJ010000360.1:0-2784 GCA_964657875.1 uncultured Solirubrobacteraceae bacterium | reverse complement strand
CTGCTCGGGACGCCCGCGCGCCGCCGAGCAGCCCACAGCCCCCGAGCGCGAGCGCGATCGCGAGCAGCGCCGCCGCGCCGGCGAGGCGCCGGATCACAGCCCCACCGGGTGTCGCACGACGAAGCCCGCGTCCTCACGCACGAGCGGGTGCCACCCGATACCGGCGCTGCCGTCACCGGATCCGGCGGCGTCATGGGTGTCCCAGCGCAGCCCCGCGACGTACATGAAGACGTGGTCGGGACTCGCGTAGATCGTCACCCACCGACCCGGCCCCGGAGCGCCGAAGCTCTCCAGGGCGCTTGAGTCCCCGTCGTAGTCGACGGGAAGCAGACCTCCACCCCACAGCAGATGCTCGACGCTCGAGGAGCAGTCATAGGACGGCGCGAT
Organism: uncultured Solirubrobacteraceae bacterium; assembly: GCA_964657875.1. Lineage (GTDB taxonomy): Bacteria > Actinomycetota > Thermoleophilia > Solirubrobacterales > Solirubrobacteraceae > Palsa-465. The sequence goes on along the minus strand of CAZZWJ010000360.1, from coordinate 2,397 downwards.
CTCGTCCAGCGGGATGCCGTGACCACCCCCGTACACGTAGGGCCTGGCGACGATCTGGTTGCCGGCGGCGATGATCCCCTTCACCGCGGCCGGGGCGGAGGCGGGCGCCGCCGCCCCGCCGGTGGCCAGCAGACGGGCGCGAGGGCCGCTGGTGACCGGTGACGGGGTGCTGCCCAGGCCCGACCCCGTGCAGCCCGCCGGCGCACCGCCGCCGCCGCTCGACAGCGGCGCCGACGTCGACGCCGCCGCGCCGAGGACATTGCCCGCGCCGGACGCGGGCGGGCGCTCGATCTGGACCGGCCCCGACCACCGACCGTCCTCGTAGGGGATCCCGAGCGCCCCGGCGAGCTGCCACCACAGATCGATGACCCGAGGCTCACCGTCGATCGGTCCCCCGCCGAGACCGATATCGCGCTTGTAGGCGATCGCCGAGTGGGCGCCCCAGGTGATGCGCAGCGGCGTCTCGTAGGCGAGGCCGCCCATCGCGGTCGCCGTCGCGAACGTGAACCCACCGAGCTCGGCGTAGCTGTCGGGGTGGGCGTCGAGGTTGACGCCGGAGGCGCCGACGTCGCCGCTGCTCGGATCGCCCGCGCCCCCGTACTCGGTGGCGCCGACGCGCTCCCCCTGCCCCGGTCCGAGCACCGAGACCGTCCCCACCGGCTCCGTCGCGTCTCCGCGACATGCCGGGTGTGAGGCCGCCTGCGTGCTCAGGATGATGACCAGCAACGGCGCGAGGCCGACGGCCAACAGCGCCGCCACGGCGGCGACGCAGGCCGGCGCGGCGCGTGAGCGACGGGGCGAGGCCGGGGGAGCGCTGACCGCCATGGGGCAAAACTACGCACCCGACGGCAGTCTGACAATAACTGAGACTTATTTGTGACGATTGAATGTGATCGCGGCCGGTCTCGGGCCCGGCGGGTGACTGGACCGTCCCGCTAACGTGCGAGGGCACGATGCCTCGGATCCTCGACGTCGAAGCCGCCCTGCTCCTGCTCGAGCTCGAGCCGCCGTTTGACCAGCGAACGGTGCAGCTCGCGCGGCGTCGGATGGCCAAGCGTTGGCACCCCGATATCGCGCCCCCCGGTCGCCAGCACGAGCATCAACGCCATCTGCAGGCGATCAACGAGGCCGCCGACCAGCTCGCGCAGCTCGCCGACTCCTCGCGCGGGGGCAAGGTGAGCGCGAACGCCGTGCGCGCATCGGCGGCGGCGACGCGTCGCGCCCGGGAGGACGCCGGCCGACGGGCCTACGAGAACGCCCAGCGCGAGCACGCGCAGAATGCCGATCGGGAGAAGAACGACCCGTTCGCCTCGCGCGTGCCCGACCACTCGGTCGTCCACCGCTACGCCCGCTGCATCTCCTATCCCGAGTGGGGCGTGGGCACCGTCACCGGGATCTACTTCTCCGGCGACGAGGAGAGCTCCCAGCAGTGGGCCCGCGTCTCCTTCCAGGTCGGGGTGCGGACGATTCCCGCCGGCTCGCTGCAGTTCGTCGACTTCTCCACCCCCGATGCGGCGGCCGACCGCGTCGAGCGGTTCATGACCGCCGCCCAGCACGCCCTCGCCGAGGGCGATGCCGAGCTCGCCGCCCAGCGCCTGGTCTACGCCCGCGACGCCGAGCCCGACAACCCGGCGGTGCTGCGTCTGCTCACCGCCGCCTTCTGGCAGGCGGGCAACCTTCCGGCGGCCGCGCGGACCGTCCGTGACTGGTCGCGCGTGGAGACCGATCGCCCAACGCCCGAGCGCTACGCCTCCCGGATCTATGAGGACATGGGGGCGGTCGATCTGGCGGCCGACGCCGCCCGCCGCTGCGCCGAGCGCGCGCCCGCCGATGCCTCCGGGTGGGAGCGCCTGGGCCGACTGCGGCTGCGCCTGGGCGACCGCTCCGGGGCGATCTCGGCGCTGGAGCGGGCCCGCCTGTCGGGCCCATCGATGGAGGGTCTGCTCGACCTCGCGCTCGCCTACCACCTCGCCGGCGACGTCGGCGCCGAGGTCTCCGCCGCCCAGGCGGCGACCCGGCTCGACGACGAGTCCCCGGCTGCGTGGTCGGCCTACGCCCACGCGCTCGCCCGCACCGACCGCCATCGCGAGTGCGAGTCGGCGTGCCGCCGAGCGCTCGGGCTCGGCTACGACTCCGAGGTGGCCGACCTGCTCGCGCGGATCGAGTCCGCCACGCCGCGCGGGCTGTCGCGGCGCACCGCCGCGGCCTGACCCCCCGATCGCCTGGCGTCGGGACACCCGGGATCAGCGATTCGGCGGGCCGGATGAACTCTGGGAACCTTTGACGGCCTGACGCTGTCGAACCTTCCCAGAGCGGCGGGGGGCGCGGGTCGTGGGTCGTGGGGACCCGGACGAGCTCAGCAGGCCCTCAGGCGCCGGCGGGAGCCGTCTCCCCGGG
>CAZZWJ010000359.1:0-2785 GCA_964657875.1 uncultured Solirubrobacteraceae bacterium | reverse complement strand
GGTCTGCACCCCGCCCGCTACAGCGTGACGACGTGGGAGTTGTCGGCGGTGGACGCCGTGGCCCGAGTGACGCCGCGCAGGTCGACGAGCAGGGCGCTGTCGCGTACGACCGCCCCGTAGTCGATCCCCGGGTGCGCGGTGACGAGCACCACCGCGTCGGCGCCGTCGAGGGCCTCGGCGAGCGCGACGCTCGACAGGCCCTGGCGGGGAAGGCGGTCGACGTAGGGATCGTGGTAGGAGATCTGCCCGCCGCGCACCGTGAGCTCGTCGATGATCCGCAGCGCCGGTGACTCGCGGATGTCGCCGACGCCGCCCTTGTAGCTCACGCCGAGGATCGTGATCCGCGACCCCCGGACCGGCTTCTCGACATCGTTGAGCGCGCGTTCGACACGCTCCACGCAGTAGGACGGCATCTGCTGGTTGACCTTGCCGGCGAGCTCGATGAACTCGGTCGACATGTGGAACTCCCGCGCCCGCCAGGTGAGGTAGAAGGGGTCGACCGGCAGACAGTGCCCGCCCATGCCGGGGCCCGGCTCAAAGCGCATGAAGCCGTAGGGCTTGGTCGCCGCGGCGTCGACGACCTCCCAGATGTCGAGGCCCATCCGCTCGGCGAGGATCGCCAGCTCGTTGACGAGCGCGATGTTCACCGAGCGGAAGATGTTCTCCAGGAGCTTGGCCATCTCGGCGGCCTCGGGGGTGGAGACGCGCACGATGTGCTCGCACACGCGGCCGTAGACCTGGGCGGCGCGCTCGGTGCAGGCCGGGGTGATGCCCCCGACGATCTTCGGCGTGGTCGCCAGCGTGTAGTCGGTCCGCCCGGGGTCGACCCGCTCGGGGGAGAAGGCGACGTGGACGTCGAGGCCGACCGACAGCCCGCTCTCCTGGATCAGCGGCACGAGCTGCTCGCGGGTCGTGCCCGGATACGTCGTGGACTCGAGCACGATCAACTGCCCGCGCTGCACGATCGAGGCGACGGTGCGCGCGGCCGACAGCAGCGGCTCGAGGTCGGGCTCGCGGTTGGGGGTCAGGGGCGTCGGGACGCACACGAGCACCGCCTCACAGCGGGCCAGCGGCGCGGGGTGGGTCGTCGCCTCGATCCGGTCGGTGACGGCCGCCAGCCGCGCCGACGGGATGTCCTCGATGTAGGACTCGCCGGCCGTGATCGCCGCGACCTTGCGTTCGTCGACATCGACGGCGATGACGTCCTCACCGGCCTCGGCGAACGCGACCGCGAGCGGGAGCCCGACGTAACCCAGGCCGATGACGCCGATCGACATGCGCGAGGACGATACACGCGGCTACCGGCGGTGATTGCGAGTACAGTTGCCCGCGGACCGTGCTAGGTGGGGCATTAGCGGCGCCCTGTACCCGCAATCCGCTCCAGCGGGGCTGAATTCCCTCTCGAGGGGTGCCGGTTCGGGGTCAGCGCCACGTGTGCGGCGGTGATGGTCTGGTCCCGCTGCGATGAAGGCCCGTGAACCAGGTCAGGTCCGGAAGGAAGCAGCCTTAAGCGGTCACCTCCAGGCGCGTCGGGAGCGCTGGACCGGAGTCAACACACGACGGAGGCTGGTCCCGGCACCGATCTCGACGGAGGGTGCACGGTCCATTTCCCACCGTCCGGCGGCTGCGGGAACGATGGTCTGAGAGGCTGTCGGGGCGGCGGCCCGAGAACTAGACTCGGCCTATGTCGACCGGTCCCTCGCTCTACCGTCGCCACCGCCCGCGGACGTTCGCCGAGGTCGTCGGCCAGGAGCAGGTCGTGCGCACCCTCGCAAACGCCGTGACCCGGGGTCAGGTCCATCACGCCTACCTGTTCGTCGGCTCGCGCGGCACCGGCAAGACGTCCATGGCGAAGATCCTCGCCGCCTGCCTCAACTGCGAGCGCGGCCCGACGATCGACCCCTGCGGGGTGTGTGAGTCCTGCGTGTCGATCCAGAGCGCGCACTCACTCGACGTGATCGAGATGGACGCCGCCTCCAACAACTCCGTCGACGACATCCGCGACCTGCGGGAGTCGGTCGCCTACGCGCCGGTCTCCGGTCGCCACAAGGTCTACATCCTCGATGAGGCGCACATGCTGTCCTCCCAGGCGTGGAACGCGTTTCTCAAGACGCTCGAGGAGCCGCCGCCGCGCACGATCTTCGTGCTCGCCACGACCGAGGCCCAGAAGGTGCTCCCGACCGTCGTCGACCGCTGTCACCGCTTCGACTTCGGACGCCCGACCGTGCCCCAGCTCACCGAGGTGATCGGCCGGGTCGCCGCGACCGAGCAGATCGAGATCGACCCGGCCGCGGTCGCGCTCGTCGCCCGCCACGCGACCGGTTCCTTCCGCGACGCGCTGGGCACCCTGGAGCAGCTGCTCACCTACGCCGGCGAGGACCGCATCGAGGCCGCCGACGTGCTCTCGGTGCTGGGCGTCGCCGACGCCGAGCAGCTGTTCGACGCGATCGATGCCGTGGTGGCCGGCGACGGCGCGGGGTCCCTGCGCGCGGCGGCGCGACTGACCGCCTCCGGTCGTGATCCGGGGCAGATCCTCCGTGACCTGGAGGTCCACGGCCGCGAGCTGCTCATCGTGCAGATGCTCGATGCGGTGCCCGATGAGCTGGCGGTCACCACCGAGCGAGACGCGCGGTTGCTCGCTCAGGCCCGCTCGCTGGCGGCGACCGACGCGGTGCGGCTGCTCGGTCTCGTTGCCGCGGCCCTGGAGGCGACGGCGAACGGCGCCCAGGCACGGATCCAGCTCGAGCTCGTGCTCGTCAAGGCGGCCACCCCGGAGGTCGACCCG
>CAZZWJ010000358.1:0-2791 GCA_964657875.1 uncultured Solirubrobacteraceae bacterium | reverse complement strand
CGGAGCGCGCACGTCGGGGTTTCGTAGGTGACGAAAATGCTGTCCGCGGGGCGAGCCGAACGGTCGCGGACAGGATTTTCGTCGTCGTCACCGGCGACTGCCGCGCGCAGCCCTCACGATCCTGGCGCCGGGCGGGCTCCGCAGGGCGATGCTCTTTTCAGGACGACGCTGTGAGCTCGCCCAGCTTGCGGACCGTCGTCCAGTTACGGACCGTCGCCGTCTCCCCGAGCTCGGCGTGGGTGAGCCGCGCGGCCAGCTTGGAGCGGGCGATGCCCTCCGGGTGGTGGCTGTAGAGCTCGCGTCCGTGGGCCGCGAGGCGCTCGCCCCGGCTTGCGAGCGCGCCCAGCCGGTCCAACGCCTCCGGTGACGGCGGGCGGTCCAGGAACGTCACCTGATAGCGCTTGGGGTCCGCGGACGCGCCCGCGATCGGATCGTGAGCGCACACCGCGGCCAGCTGTGCCGCGGTGCGGACGGTCACCGGCACCGAGAACCCGTACCGCGCGTCGATCAGCCCGCGCACGCGGACCGCGAGCGCCGCTTCATCCCCGGGCTCGGACCCGAGCACCACGTTGCCGCTCTGGCCGTGGGTGGCGACGTCGAGATAGCCGGCGTCGACGAGCAGCTCGCGCAGCTGCGCCATCGGGATCCGGCGAGCGCCCGCAAGGTTGATCCCGCGCAGCATCAGCGCGCAGCGAACCGCAGACGGCGCGGCCGGCGGGCTCAGAACAGCCGGTCCTGCCCGCGCATCCGATCGGCGCGGGACGGGCCCGGGGGGGCCTGACCGAGCGCCTGGGCGACATCGGCGGCGATCGCCAGCTCCGAGCGCGACGCGACGAGCGGCGCCTCGATCCCCTCGACGTGCACGAGCGTGCGCCGCCCGTCGCCGCGCGCCGCACCCTCGAGCGGCACCAGCGCGTAGACGCGATCCGCGCGCACGTATTTGCCGTAGCCGAGCGGGACCAGGGGCGTGGGGGAGCGCGCCATGGGCGCATCCTACGCGTGCGGCTGGGCGGTCAGCGGCGCGAGGCGGCGAACATCACCTGCGCAGCGTGACCGTCACCCGGTCAGGCGGGGATCAGCTGAGGACGAGTGCCAGACGCTCGTCGAGCACACCGGCGAGCACCTCGCGCACCGGCCCTGCCTCAAAGCGCTCCACGAGCGCCGACAGGAAGCCCTCGATCACGAGCTGCTTGGCGACCTCCTCGCGCAGACCGCGCGAGCGCAGGTAGAAGAGCTGCTCGGGATCGACCTGGGCGACCGCCGCCGCATGGGTGCAGCGCACGTCGTTGGCCTGGATCTCGAGGCCGGGGATCGCGTCGGCGTGGGCGCGCTTGGACAGCAGCAGGTTGCGCGACTCCTGGAAGGCATCGGTCTTCTGGGCCCCCGGGTCGACGATGATGTTGCCCTTCCAGACGGCGCTCGAGCGTCCCTGGAGCACGCCGCGAAACGCGAGGTCCGACGTCGTGTTCGGCGCCGCGTGCTCCTGGGTGGTGTCGAAGTCGATGTGCTGGCGGCCGTGGGTGGCGTAGGCGCCGGTGACCCGGGCGTTGGCCCCGTCGCCGGCGAGCTCGGTCTGCATCCGCACGTGACCACGCGCGGAGCCGAAGCCGAGCGCGACCCAGTCCAGGCGGCCGTCACGGGCGATTCGGGCCCGCTGGGCACCGAAGATCCACGAGCGTTCGGAGAGGTTCTGCCCGCACACGTAGCGCAGCGACGCGTTGTCGCCGACGACGAGCTCGGTGACGACGTTGAAGACGCCGTCGAGATCGTCGGTGGTCGAGAGGTACTGCTCCCAGACCTCGGCCTCGGCGCCGTCCTCGACGACGATCAACGTGCGCTGGTTGGCCATCGTGCCCGCGTGGGCCTGGACCGCGCGCAGCGAGATCGGCTCGGTGAGCACGACCCCACGGGGGACGTGGACGAGCGTCGTCGCGTGTGCGCCGGCACCGTTGAGGGCGACGAACGCGTCGTCGGTCTCGGCGATCAGCGACCCGAGGTGGCGCTCGGCGACCTCCGGCGGACCCCCGTCCAGCGGCCCGACGTAGACCCCGTCGGGCAGCGTGGTGGCCGCCTGGAGCTCGCCGAACAGCTCCCGCTCGGTCTCCGTGTCGGTGTCGGGCGCGGCCGGGGCGTAGGCGGCGAGGTCCAGCGACGAGATGTCGGTGAACTCCCAGCCCGCCCGGCCCTTGAACTGCGGCATCGACACGGTCGGCGCGCTAGCCAATGGAACCCTCCATCTGCAGCTCGATCAGCCGGTTCATCTCGACGGCGTATTCCATCGGGAGCTCCTTGGTGATCGGCTCGATGAAGCCGTTGACGATCAGCTTGGAGGCCTCCTCCTCGGAGATGCCGTGGGACTGCAGGTAGAACAGCTGATCGTCACCGACCTTGGAGACGGTCGCCTCGTGGCCGACGTTGACGTCGTCCTCGGAGATCCGGATCGTCGGGTAGGTGTCTGAGCGCGAGTCCTCGTCGAGCAGCAGCGCGTCGCAGACGACCTTGGAACGGGAGCCGTGCGCACCCTTGGCGATCTCCAGAAGACCCCGGTATGACCCGCGGCCGCCGTCCTTGCAGATCGACTTGGCGAAGATGTTCGACGTCGTGTTCGGCGCCGCGTGGACGATCTTGCCGCCCGCGTCCTGATGCTGGTCCTTGCCCGCGAACGCGATCGAGAGGATCTCGCCGTGGGCCCGCTCGCCCATCAGGTAGACGGACGGGTACTTCATCGTCAGCTTGGAGCCGAGGTTGCAGTCGACCCACTCGACGGTCGCGTCGGTCTCGGCGATCGCGC
>CAZZWJ010000357.1:0-2811 GCA_964657875.1 uncultured Solirubrobacteraceae bacterium | reverse complement strand
GTCGAAGATGTGCCCGGTCGGCGCGGCGTCATGGTGGGCGAGCACGACGAGCGTCCGACGCGCGTCCGGGTCGCCGGCGCTCGCGACGACGTTCCAGGTGCGCTCGTGGCGCTGGATCAGGTTGCGAGCCAGCCGCGGCCCGTTGGAGATGTCATCGGCGATGGCGGCCCCGGCGGCGGCCGCGACCACGGCGGCCGGTGCGCGCAGGCCGCGCACGGCGAGCGACGCGATGCCGGCGGCGGCGCCGGCCAGCGACAGTCCCCGCATGAGGCCCGCGTAGCCGGCATGGAAGTCGGCATCCTCCACCTCGGCCTCGGCGCCCGCGTTGCGCAGGCGCCACGCGATCCACTCCGCGGCGCGGTGCTCACCCGAGGAGCCGGCGCGACGCTCGAGGACGGCGAGCTCCTCGACGACCTCGCGCAGCGTCCCGCTCCCGGCCAGCACGCCGGGGGACATCTCAGGCCGCCTGCAGGTTTTCGAACACAGCGGCGAGTCCCTGACCGCCGCCGATGCACATCGTCTCCAGCCCGTAGCGCCCGCCGCGACGGGTCAGCTCGTGCAGCAGCGTCGTCAGGATCCGGCCGCCGGTCGCGCCGATCGGGTGGCCGAGCGAGATCCCCGAGCCGTTGACGTTGACGCGCTCGAGCTCGTCGGGGAGCTCCCAGTTGCGCAGCACCGCGAGCACCTGGGCGGCGAACGCCTCGTTGAGCTCGATCAGGCTCATGTCCTGGAGCGTGAGGCCGGTGCGGGCCATCAGCTTGGCGACCGCGGGCACCGGTCCGATCCCCATCGTCTTGGGGGGCACCCCGGCGCTCGCCCAGCCGACGAAGCGGGCGATCGGGGTGAGACCGAGCTCGCTCGCGCGCTCGGCGTGGGTGACGATGCAGACCGCGGCGCCGTCGTTCTGGCCCGACGCGTTACCGGCGGTCACCGTCGCCGCCGGGTCCTTGCGGCCCATCACCGCGCGCAGCGAGCCGAGGCTCTCGAGCGTCGTATCGGCGCGGGGATGTTCGTCGCGCTCGATGAGCCGCGTCCCGCCCGCTCCGTTCTTGCGGTCCCGGACCTCGACGGGGACGATCTCCTCGGCGAAGGTCCCGTTCTGCTGGGCGGCGACCGCGAGCTGGTGGGAGCGCAGCGCGAGCGCGTCCTGCTCGTCGCGGGGGATCGAATACTCGCGGCGCAGGTTCTCGGCGGTCTCGATCATGCCGCCCGGCACCGGGAAGTTCATGCCCCCGGCGGTGACCCGCCCGCGGACGAGGCGGTCCTCGAGCATCGCCCCGCCCGAGCGGGCGCCCCAGCGCAGTCCCGTCGAGTAGAGCTCGGTCTGGCTCATCGACTCCGCGCCGCCGGCGATGACGACATCGGCGACGCCGGTCTGGATCTGCATGGCGGCGTCACAGATCGCCTGCAGGCCCGAGCCGCACCGGCGGTCGACCTGGACGCCCGGAACCGCGACGGGCAGCCCGGCGTCGAGTCCGGCGACGCGACCGAGCGCCGGCGCCTCCCCGTTCGCGTAGCCCTGACCGAGGATGACCTCGTCGACGGCGCTGGGATCGAGCTCGGCACGGGCGATCACGGCGCTGATCACCGTCCGCGCGAGATCGGTCACCGGCACATCGCGGAATATCCCGCCGAAGCGGCCGACGGGAGTCCGCATCGGCTCGCAGATGAGCGCGTCTGGCATGGGTTTTCAGCTTATCGGCTCGCGGTTGCCCAGCCGCTGGGCGGATGGCATGCTCACGGCCCGTGGTCATCCTCCTCTGCGCCGGTGTGCTGGCCGGCATCGTCGGGACGGCCGGGGCGATCACCTCGCTCGTGTCCTACCCGGCGCTGATCGCCGTCGGGGTGGCGCCGCTGGCGGCCGGCGTCGCCAACATCGTCGCGCTCACGATGTCCTGGCCGGGGTCGGCGCTCGCGTCGCGCCCGGAGCTCGCCGGCCAGCGTGACTGGCTGACCCGCTACGCCCCGGTGGCCGCCGCGGGCGGAGCGATCGGCACGGCGCTGCTGCTGGTGACGCCGGCCGGCGTGTTCGCGTCGGTCGTGCCGTTCCTCGTGCTCGCCGGGTCCCTCGCGCTGCTCGTCTCCCCGTGGATGACCCGGCGTCGGCGGGCGAGCCCTCGAGACGGGTCGGTCGGGCCGGCCGCCGAGGCCGCCGAGGCCGTCGGGGGCGGGTCGGGGTCCGGGGGGCGATCCGCGCTCGCGGCCGGGGTCCTCGTGATCTCGGTCTACAACGGCTACTTCGGAGCCGGTGCGGGGGTGATGCTGCTCGCGTTGTGCCTCGTCGCCGTCGATGACCGGCTGGCGACCGCCAACGCGCTGAAGAACATGCTCGTGGGAGCGGCGTCGATCGCGGCGGCGATCGGCCTCGTGGGCTTCGGGCGCGTCGACTGGAGCGCCGTCGTCCCGCTCGGCATCGGCATCTTCGCCGGCAGCACGATCGGCCCCCGGGTGACCCGGCGACTCCCGCCCGGGGTCCTGCGCCCGCTCGTCGCCGCGGTCGGGATCGGCCTCGCGGTGGCGCTGTGGCTCGGCTACGGCGCCTGACGCCCCGGCGACCGGTCACACGGCGAATCCGCGCCGGCCATCTGTCACCCTGTGGGTATGAGATTTCTTCGCAGCGCCTCCACCACCCGGCTGCTGGCCGCGATCATCGCGACGCTCGTCGCGGTGAGCGCCGGCGCCGCGATCGCAGTCGCCGCCGTCGGCAGCGGTCCGGTGGCGCGCCCGGCCCGGCTGGCCGACGCCGTCCACACCGCCCTCTCCTCCCAGCGGGTCGCCGGCCTGAGCGCCGACATCACCTTCACCGACAAC
>CAZZWJ010000356.1:0-2818 GCA_964657875.1 uncultured Solirubrobacteraceae bacterium | reverse complement strand
CCGCGAGCAGCAGCACCGAGAACCACTGCAGCGGCCAGCTCCCGCCGGCGGGGTCATAGACGCTCGCCCGCGGCCACGCCATGTTCACCGTCATCGCCGCCCCGTAGACGACCGCCGCCGCGTTGATCGCCAGGCCCCAGCGGCCCATCGAGAAGTGCTGGGCGTCGGTCTCCCCGCCCAGGCCTCCGCGCAGGCGGGCGATGAGGCTCGGCACGGTGACGAACAGGTAGGCGGCGTAGAGGGTGACGATGCAGGCGCTCGTGAGGTCGGTGAACAGCGCGGGCGTCCCCAGGTTGATGACGAGCAGCGCCGCCGACAGCACGCCGGTGAGGACCGCCGGCAGGATCGGGGTTCCGGTGACCGCGTTGACGCGGCCCAGCGCGCCGGAGAAGGGCAGCGCGCCGTCCCGTGACATCGAGAACATCATGCGGGTGGCGGCGGTCTGGATCGCGAGCGTGCAGACGCTGATCGCGACGGTGACATCGGCGAGGAACACCTTGCCGACCGTCGACCCCAGCCGCGAGGTGAGCACGTAGGGCAGGCCGCCGGTCGCGAGGTCGCCGTTGGTGAGGCTGGGGGCGGCGAGGATCGCCGCGAGCAGCAGCAGCCCGCCGCCGATCCCCGAGACGGTGAGCGCGGTGATGATCGCCCGCGGGGCCGTGCGTCGCGGATCGTGGGTCTCCTCCGACAGCTCCCCGGCGCTGTCGAAGCCGACCATCACGTAGGCGGCCATCAGCGCCGAGATGATGAAGAGGCCGAAGTAGCCGGTGTGCGGCGGCGCTCCGGTGCGGTGCAGCACCGCTCCCGGACCGCGCTCGGCGTGGGCGAAGAGCAGGATGATGAGCGCGGTGACGCCGATCAGCTCACAGGTGACGCCGATCGAGTTGATCCGCGACATCAGCCGGATGCCGACCGCGTTGATCGTCGTCGTCACCGCGATCAGGATCGAGCCGAGCAGGACGGCGTTGGTCGCGCCCGTGGTCGTCGTCAGCGCCGAGTTGCCGCCGACGATCTGAAAGCCCGACCACAGCGTCGGCATCACGACCTGCAGGGCGATCGCGGCCGCCGAGATGGTGACGATCTGGGCGATGAGCATCGTCCACCCGGCAAACCAGCCGACCGTCGGGTTGGCGAGACGTCGCGACCACTGATAGATGCAGCCGGCGATCGGATAGCGACTGGCGAGCTCGGCGAAGCACAGGGCGACGAGCATCTGGCCGGCGAACACGATCGGCCACGTCCAGAAGAATCCGGCGCCGCCGAACGAGTAGCCGAGCGCGAACAGCTCAAAGACCGTGGTGAGGATCGAGACGAACGAGAAGCCCGCCGCGAAGGACGCATACGGGCCGAGGCGACGGCGCAGGGACTGCGTGTACCCGAAGACGGCGAGGTCCTGCTCGTCAGACGAAGCGTTGGAGGGGGAGGGGGTGCCGGTCATGCGGCCACGATAGGTCCGACCATTGCGCCGGGTCATTGGCCCGGGGGACAGACCTGATTGGCCGCGCGCGGGGTGGTCAGGGAGCCGGCGGGGCGGCTGGGGCGGCGGGGGCGGCCAGGTTGTCCGGGGGGTTCGTCGCCTGGCTGCGGCGCGCGACGAGCGCGGTCGCGCGGCGCTTGGCGGCGGCGGGGATGAGCGGCCCGAGCGTCGAACGGTTGTCGGCGACGAGCCGGTAGGCGCGCTCGGTGACCGGCGGGGCGAGCGCGAGCAGCGCCGCGGGTGCCGTGCCGCCGGGCAGCAGGCGCAGCAGTGGTGGGGAGGCCGCGCCGGCCGACTCGCGGTGACCGCTGGGGTCGAGGAGGTGCCAGGAGGCGTCGCGCTCGGCGGGGCTCAAGTCGGCGAGCAGCCGGTCGGCCTCCGGGGTGTGGAGCGCGAGCGGGCGCAGCCGCCGGTGCGTGTCGGCGCGCAGCAGCACCGCGAGCAGCGTCTTGCACAGGCCGCAGTCGCCGTCGTAGATGACGGTCCAGTCGGCGGTGGGAGGTGGCGGATCGGACATGGTTAGAGTCGCCGGCCGTGACGGTCGCGATCATCACCGGCTCGGGCACCTACTCGCTACCCGGCTTCACCGACACGCACCCCGAATCGGTGCCCACGCCCTGGGGGGCGGTCGAGGTGACGCGAGGTGACTTCGGCGGTCACGAGGTCCTGCACGTCTCCCGCCACGGCACGGGCCACGCCCGGCTCTCCCATCAGGTGACCCACCGCGCGAACATCTGGGCGCTGCACGAGCTCGGCGCCGAGGCCGTGATCGGCGCCACCGTCTGCGGAGCCGTGGATCCGACGCTCGAGCTCGGGTCCCTGATCGTCTTCGACGACCTGTGGTTTGCCAGCAACCGGCTGCCCGACGGCTCGCTGTGCACGTTCTTCACGCAGGACGGGGATCCCCGCCGTGGCCACTGGATCCTGCACGGGGGGCCGTTCTCCGACGGCCTGCGGGCGGCCCTCGTCGCCGGCTCGGCGCAGGCCGGGGTGTCGGCGCGAGACGGGGGGGTCTACGGCCACGTCGACGGTCCCCGCTTCAACACGCCGACCGAGATCGCCCAGCTGGCGGCGTGCGGGGTGAGCGCCGTGAGTCAGACCGGTGGCCCCGAGACGGTGCTCTGCGGTGAGCTCGAGCTCCCCTACGCGCTCGTCGGCTTCGTCACCGACTACGCCAACGAGGTGTTTCCCGGCGAGCCGACCCCGGTGTCGACGCTCACCGAGCTGATGGCGTCGAGCACCGCCGTGTTCGCCGCGATCCTGCAGGCGACCGTCGCCGCCCTCGGGGAACCGCAGGTGCGGGGGTCGCTGGCGCCGGGCGGCTTCATGTACCGCTTCGAG
>CAZZWJ010000355.1:0-2845 GCA_964657875.1 uncultured Solirubrobacteraceae bacterium | reverse complement strand
GCGCAGCGTCGACCGGGCGATGCCCAGCCGCACGCAGAGCTCCCGCTCGGCGGGCAGCCGCGTTCCGGGCCCGAGCAGGCCCAGGCGGATCGCCGTCCCCAGCCGGTCGACGGTCTCCTCAAAGGCGGTCTGGGACCGGACCGGGGCGAAGACGACCTCCAGCGACGTGCTGCCCGCCCGGTCGGGGGTGAGGGAGCGCGACGCGCTCACGGGGTCAGAGTCGTTCGAAGCCGCGGACGTGCTCCCAGTCGGTGACAGCCGCCTCGAACGCGGCCAGCTCGACGTCGGCGGCGTGCACGTAGTGGTCGACGACCTCGTCGCCGAACGCCGCTCGCGCGAGCGCCGAGCCGTCGAAGAGGTCACGCGCCTCACGCAGCGTGCGGGGAAGCTGCGGTCGCTCGGTCGCCGTGTAGGCGTTGCCGACGAGCGCCGGCTCGAGCGCCAGCCCCTCAGCGACCCCGTGCAGGCCCGCCGCGATCAGCCCCGACAGCGCCAGGTAGGGGTTCAGGTCCGAGCCACCGGCCCGATTCTCGAATCGCAGCGCCGGGCCGTGGCCGACGACCCGCAGCGCGCAGGTGCGGTTGTCGGGCGCCCAGGCGATCGTCGTGGGCGCGAAGGAGCCGTCGGCGTAGCGCTTGTAGGAGTTGACGTTGGGGGCGAACAGCAGCGACAGCTCGCGCAGGCCGGCGAGCTGGCCGGCGAGGAAGGCGTCGAAGACCGCCCGGTCCTCGGCGAACACCATCGTGGGGTCATCGGCGGCGCTGAGGGAGAAGTGGATGTGGCAGGAGCTGCCCTCACGCGCGTTGAACTTGGCCATGAAGCTGATCGACATCCCCTCCTCGGCGGCGATCTCCTTGGCTCCGTTCTTGTAGATGGAGTGCTCGTCGGCGCACCGCAGCGCGTCGGTGTAGCGGAAGTTGATCTCGTGCTGGCCGAGGTTGCACTCGCCCTTGGAGTTCTCCACCGAGAGCCCGGCGGCCCCCATCGTGTTGCGGATCCGGCGGATGAGCGGCTCCACCCGCGAGGTTCCCAGCAGCGAGTAGTCGACGTTGTAGAGGTTGGCGGGCGACAGGTCGCGGTAGTGCCGGCGCCACGCGTCCTCATAGCTGTCGCGGAAGACGAGGAACTCGAGCTCGGTCGAGGCGTTGGCCCGCCAGCCGTGCTCGGCGAGCGCCTCGAGCTGCCGGCGCAGGACCTGGCGCGGGGAGGCGACGACGTCACGGCCGTCGGGCCAGCGCAGATCGCACATCACCAGGGCGGTCGCCTCCTGCCAGGGGGTGAGGCGCAGGGTGTCGAGGTCGGGGACGAGGGAGAAGTCGCCATACCCCGACTCCCACGAGGACATCGCGTAGCCGTCGACGGTGTTCATCTCGACGTCGACGGCGAGCAGGTAGTTGCAGCCCTCGGCCCCGTGTTCGGCGACCTCGTCGAGGAAGTGGGCGGCGGTGAGCCGCTTGCCCTGCAGCCGGCCCTGCATGTCGCAGAGGGCGAGCACGACGGTGTCGATCTGACCCGCGGCGACCCGGGCACGCAGGTCATCCAGCGTGAGCAGCGGGGCGTCTGGCATCGGCGGACCGTATAGGACTCGTCGCCGGGGGGGAAGGGGCAGTGCGTAGTGGGGGTCAGGGCGGATCGGGTGCCTTAACCTCCCCGCGATGCTTCGCCGCCTCCCGGTGACACTGTGCCTGGTCGCCCTGCTCGTGATCGTGGCCGCCGGGGGTGCCCGGGCGTCCGGCGCAGGCCTGAGGACCGCCGGCCCGCGGCCGGCCTCCTCCGGTGGAGGCGCGCCCGTGGCCCCCACGCTGCCGACCACCTCGGCGCTGATCGACGCTCAGACCCACCGGCCGCTGTCGTGCCCGGATCCCAGCGTCGTCCACGCCCGCCGCCCCCGCTTTGACTACTTCCTCTTCTGCACCACCGATGCCGCGGCCAACGCGATCGCGACCTACGGGTCGCGAGACCTCGTCCACTGGTCGCCGCTGGGATCGGTGTTCCCCCGTGGACATCAACCCGCGTGGGCGTATCCGACCGGCGTCCCCCATTCGCGCGGGCACTTCTGGGCGCCCTCGATCAACTTCGTCGCCGGCCGCTGGGTGCTGTACTTCTCCGCCGCCTACAACCCGGCCAGCCATGCGATCGCGTCTCCCGGCACGTGGGCGGGCACGATGGTTCTCGGTGTGGCGACCTCGCGGGCGCTCGGCGGCCCGTGGCACGCCCGGCTGCTGCACTACCCCGGGCAGCTCAACGCCCGCAACGTCGGCGCCGAGCAGGAGCGCGGTGGCGGTGACATCGATCCGGCCGCGGTCCGGGATCCGCTCACCGGCCAGCTGCTGCTCACCTGGACCGAGCAGCGCGACGAGATCTGGATCGCCGGGCTGTCGGCCGACGGCCTCACGATCGGTCCCGCACAGCGCCTGGCCTTCAGCCAGTCCGAGCCCTGGGAGTGCGACCCGGCCAACCGCATCTGCACCGTCGAGGGGCCGCAGCCGATGTTTCACGACGGGCGGCTGTTCGTGCTCTACAGCGGCGCCTCCACCTGGGACGGGAGCTACGCGGTCGGCGCCGCCTCCGCGCCCTCGCCGTTCGCCCCGTTCACCAAGGATGCGCGTCCGATCCTCAGCTCGGGCGGCGGCTTTCTCGGCCCCGGCGGCGTGTCGGACCCGACGACCGCGCCGGACGGTCAGAGCGTGGTGCTCTACCACGCCCTCACCCAGGTCGACCCGACCCACAACTCCGCGCAGCGTCTGCTGCTGCTGGGAACGCTCGGCTGGTCGGCCGCCGGTGAGCCGACGATCGACAACGGGACGCCCTGAGGGCCCCGTCCCGTCTCAGTCCCCATCCCCGT
>CAZZWJ010000354.1:0-2888 GCA_964657875.1 uncultured Solirubrobacteraceae bacterium | reverse complement strand
CGCGCCGGGCCGGCCCGCCCCGCCCGTGAAGGCCTTGACTCCGTGCTTCTTCAGACACGCCTGCTCGCCGGCGGTGAGCTTGAGGCCGATCCCCTGGCGCGCGCCTCCGGGACCGGCAGCGCTGGAGCTGGAACTGGAACTGGAACTGGAGCCGCAGGCGGCGACCAGACAGGTGCACCCGACCGCGAGCAGCATCATGGCGGTGTGTCTATATCGGTGGGTCATGGACTTCCTCTTCGATGTCGTTGCGGGTACGGGGCTCAGATCGGGCGTCATGACGAGCCCGCGGCCGCCGCGGTGGCGGTGGACGAGCTCGCGTGGCCGGAGTCGCTCACCGAGGACGCCTTGACCGAGCCGCCGGAGCCGGTGATGCCGCTGACCGTGATCGAGTCGCCGGGACGGATGGAGGCGCGCTTGACCGTCAGTTGCTTCTTGACCGTCGTCGCCGAAGTGAGCGTCACCTTGATCGTGTTCCCCGACGTCGTCTTCAGGTAGATCACCCTGCCTGAGATGGAGCTGATCGTGCCCGGTGTCCCGCCACCGGCGCCGGGAGCGCCCCCCGGAAAGCCGCTGAACCCGCCCGCGCCGCGGGCTCCCTTCGGCAATCCACCGCGTGAGCCCGCCGCTGCCGAGATGGACGCCAACGGTGACGCGGCGGCCGCCGATGACGACCCGCCGCCGTGGCCCTTCTCGACCTCGACGCCGACGAGGAATCCGCCCGCGCCCAGGAGCAACGCGAGCAGGGGAACGGTGACGCGATTCACCAGCCGGCGCCGCGGGCGGCCGGGAAGCTGCTCTCCGGCGAGGTCGGTGAGCTCGTCGGGATCGTCAATGGCAAGGGTGTTCATGAGTGGTCTGCTCCGTGATGGAGGTGATGGGGTGGGCACGCGCTACTCGAAGCGCAGCGCGTCGATCGGGCGCATGCGAGCCGCGCGACCGGCGGGATAGGTTCCGAAGAAGAGGCCGATCAGGACCGAGGCACCGAACGCGAGCACCACGGAGTACGGGGCGACGACCGGCTTGACGCCCGCGATGGTGAAGTGCGAACCGACGATCCCGGCGAGCACACCGGCCACCCCACCGAAGATCGACACGAGCACCGCCTCGACGAGGAACTGGATGAGGATGTCCGAGCGCCGGGCGCCGACCGCCTTGCGGATGCCGATCTCCCGGGTGCGCTCGGTGACCGAGACGAGCATGATGTTCATCACGCCGATCCCCCCGACGAGCAGGGAGATCGCCGCGACCTCCCCCAGCAGCGTCGTGAACACCTTGCTCGACGAGGTCGACGCCGCGAGCACCGAGCTCGCGTTGGTGACGGTGAAGTTGGATGACGCGGTCGTGGCCGAGCTCGAGGTCGTCGCCGGGTCGAGGGCGTTGAGGACGTTCTGCACCTCGGTCTGGGCCGCGCCCAGACGGTCGCGCGACTTCGCCTGGACGATGATCTCACTCAGGCTGCCGTAGCCGGCGACCGTGTCCTGGGCGGCGGTGAGCGGCGCGTAGACCTGATCGTCGGAATTGCTCGTCCCCTGGCTGCCCTTCGACGCGGCGACGCCGACCACCTGAAAGGCGGTGCCGTTGACCTGCACGTTGTCCCCGACCGGATCGGCACCGCCGAACAGCTGCTGGGCGACCGTGGACCCGAGTACGAGCACCGGCGTGTGGTGCTTCTCCTGCGCCGCGGTGAACCATGAGCCGGCCGACAGCGTCTCGTTCTCGGCGGACCGGTAGCTGGGGGTCGTGCCGACGAACGTCGAGGGCTGATAGGTGCTGTTCTGGTAGGCGAGGGTCGCGCCGGAGCCGTCGAGCACCGGCGACACCGACTTGACGTCGGGCACCTTGAAATGACTGCGCAGCGCATCGGCTTCGGTCAGGGTCAGCCCGCTCGTGCCGGCGCCCGGAGCGGCCCCGAAGCCGCCCAGCTGCGTGGCCGAGGTGACGAGCAGGACGTCTGAGCCGAGCGCGTTGATCTGCTTCTCGACCGCCGAGGAGGAGCCGGTCCCGACCGCGATGAGCACGATCACCGAACCGACCCCGATCATCAGGCCGAGAATCGTCAACGCGGTCCGCAGCGCGTTGGCGCCCAAGCCGCCGAGGGCGACGCGCACCGTCTCGTTCATGACGCCGCCGCGGGCACGCGGGCCGGCGATTGGCGCTCGTCGGAGACGATCTCCCCGTCACTGAGCCGGATGACCCTCTCGGCGTGGTCAGCGACCTCGTCCTCGTGGGTGATGAGCACGATCGTCTTGCGCTCCTCGTGCAGCGCCTGGAGGATGCCGAGCACCTCGTCGGTCGATCGAGTGTCGAGGTTGCCCGTCGGCTCGTCGGCGAGGATCATCGACGGATTGCTCACGAGCGCCCGGGCGATCGCGACCCGCTGCTGCTGGCCGCCGGACATCTCGGAGGGCAGGTGGTCGACCCGATCGCTGAGGCCGACCCGCGCCAGCGCCGCCAGCGCTCGCGGCCGGCGATCGCCGCGGGGCACGCCGCCGTAGGCGAGCGGCAGCTCGACGTTGGCAAGCGCCCGCGTCCGCGGGATCAGGTTGAAGCTCTGAAAGACGAAGCCGATCTGGCGGTTGCGCACGTCGGAGAGGTCGTCCTCCTCGAGCGTCCGGACGTCGATCCCGTCCAGTCGGTAGGTCCCGACGGTTGGGACATCCAGGCACCCGAGGATGTGCATGAGCGTGCTCTTCCCGCTGCCCGAGCTCCCCATGATGGCGACGAATTCGCCGCGGTCGACGGTGAGACTCACCGAGCGAAGCGCGTCGATGTGCATGTCGCCGACCGCGTAGCGCTTGCCGACGCCGCGCACGTCGATGACCGGCGGGGCGCTCGCGCTCATGGAACGCCTCCGGCGCCGCCGCCGAAGCCACCGGCCGCGCCGCCGA
>CAZZWJ010000353.1:0-2960 GCA_964657875.1 uncultured Solirubrobacteraceae bacterium | reverse complement strand
GTGATCGTGGCCAGGTTGGCGTTCACGGGGCACCTCCCCGGCGGCCCGGGCGCAGACGGTGGGCCGCGAGGGGCGGGCGGCCCGGGAGCTTCCCGCCGCGCCGGAGTCGACGACCGACCCCCGGCTGCTCACCTGGATGGAGCGGCTGCTCGCGCTCTCCCTCGCGCTCTATGCGGTGCAGTCGCTCTACTCCGCGGACTTCAAGACCGCCCTGCAGAACGTGGTCTTCTTCTACGTGCCGTTCGCGCTGCTCTACCGGCTGCTGCGCGAGGTCGCCTGGAACCGGGAGATGCTGCGCACCTGCCTGCTCGTCGCCGTCGGTCTGGGGATCGCGTTCTCGGCGATCGGCTTCGTCGAGTACGCGACCCGGACGATCTTCCTCAACTCAAAGCTCATCTACTCAAACGACCTGCACGCCTACTTCACGGTCAACTCGGCGTTCGATGACCCCGACATCTTCGGGCGCTACCTCGCGCTCACGATGCTGCTCGCCTCGGCGGGGCTGCTCTACCGCCGGGCGGGCCGGGATCTGTGGTCGTCGATCGCCGCGCTGGCGGTGATGTGGGCGTGCCTGTGCCTGACCCTGTCGCGCTCGAGCCTGGCCGCGCTGCTCGTCGGGCTGGCCGTCCTGGCGGCGCTGCGCTGGAAGCCGTCCCGGGCCCTGGTCGCGGCAGTGGTGGTGATCGCGATCGGCGCGGTCACGATCGCAGCCACGCCGCGCACCTTCGGTCTCAACCAGGGGTTCAACGGCATCGCCAGCGGCCGCGGCGGTCTCGTCTCCGGGGGGATCTCGCTGTTCTCCGAGCGCCCGCTCTACGGCTACGGGTCGGGGTCGTTCGTCACCCAGTACCGCCGCCACCACCGCAACGTCGACACGACGCTGTCGGCCTCCCACACGATCCCGATCACCGTCGCCGCCGAGCAGGGGCTGATCGGGCTGATCGTCTATCTGGCGCTCGTCGCAAGCGCCCTGGGCCTGCTCGTCCGGGGTGCGCGGGGAGACCCGGTCCGCTCGGCGATCGCGGCGACGTTCACGGCGCTGCTCTTCCACACGCTGCTCTACGCCGATTTCCTCGAGGACCCGTCGGCGTGGGCGCTGCTCGGCGTCGGAGCGGCCCTGGCCGCCGCGACCACCACCCCGGCGCGGCGCTCCCGGCGCGCCCGGCCGCCGGTGGCCGCCGGTGCGCTCGACGCCGTCTGAGTCATCCGCGGGCGCGGCCCCACGCCGTCGGGCACCCGCTACAGCGCCGTCGTGTACGCCCCGCTGAGCCCGCCGTCGACCATGAACGTGCTCGCGTTCACATAGGACGACTCGTCGGAGGCGAGGAACAGGACCGCGTTGGCGATCTCCGAGGCGGCGCCGAAGCGGCCCATCGGCACGTGCACCATCCGCCGCGCGGCCTGCACCGGGTCGGAGGCGTAGAGCTCCCGCAGCAACGGGGTGTCGATCGGGCCGGGGCACAGCGCGTTGACGCGCACGCCGCGTTTGGCGAACTCGACGCCGAGCTCACGCGACAGGGCGAGGACCGCGCCCTTGGACGCGGTGTAGGAGATCTGCGAGGTCGCAGCGCCCACCACCGCGACGAACGAGGCGACGTTGATCACCGAGCCCCCGCCGCTCTCCAGCAGCTTCGGGATCCCGTGCTTGCAGCACAGGAACACGCTGCGCAGGTTCGCGTTCTGCACCCGCTCGAACGCCTCCAGGGTCGTGTCGAGCACCGACGCGTCGTCGGTGGGCGAGATCCCCGCGTTGTTGAAGAGCACGTCGACGCGGCCGTAGCGCTCAGCCACCTGCCCGTACAGCGCGGCCACCGCGTCCTCGGACACGAGATCTGCGGTCAGCGCGAGCTCCCCGACCGAGTGCTCGCGCAGGTCGACGCCGACCACGATCGCGCCCTCACGGGCGAACACCTCCGCGGTCGCCGAGCCGATCCCGCCGGCCGCTCCCGTGATCACGCACACCTTGCCTGCCAGCCGCGACATCTCACGCCTCCGTGGAGTAGAAGATCGATTTCTCCTCGGTATAGGCGTCCAGCGCATGGGGCCCGAGCTCCCGTCCGTAGCCGGACTGCTTGAAGCCGCCGAACGGCGTGGCGACCCGTACCGAGGTGTTGGAGTTGATCGACAGCACGCCCGCGTCCAGGGCCCGGGCGACGCGGAGCGCCCGGCCGCCGTCGCGGGTCCAGATCGACCCCGACAGTCCGTAGATCGTGTCGTTGGCGATCCGCACGGCCTCGGCCTCGTCGTCGAAGGCGATCACGACGGCGACCGGGCCGAAGATCTCCTCCCGCGCCGCGCGGGCGTCGGGCGCGACCGGGCACAGCACCGTCGGCGCACACCAGAACCCGGGCCCAGACGGTGCCGAGCCCTCGATCGCCACCTCGCATCCGTCATCCAGATACGACCGCACCCGCGCCTCGTGGGCGGCGGAGATGAGCGGCCCCATCTCACTGGCGGGATCCAGCGGATCGCCGACCCGGATGCCCCGCACATGCGGCTCGAGCGCCGTGAGGAACCCCTCGAGCGCCGGACGCTGCACGAGGATCCGCGACCGGGCGCAACAGTCCTGACCGGCATTCCCGAACACCGCGCCCGGCGCGGCCGCGGCGGCGGCCGCCACGTCGGCGTCGGCGAACACGATGTTCGGCGACTTGCCGCCGAGCTCGAGCGTCACCCGCTTCAGGGTCGCGGCGGCGCCGACCGCGATCGAGCGCCCGACGGCGGTGGATCCGGTGAAGGCGATCTTGGCCACGTCGGGATGCTCGACGAGCCTCGCCCCCGCGACCGGACCCCGGCCCGGCACGACCTCCAGCACCCCCTCGGGCAACCCCGCCTCCCGCGCGATCACGGCGAAGCGCAGCGCCGTGAGCGGCGTGAGCTCGGCGGGCTTGAGCACCACGGTGTTGCCGGCGGCCAGCGCCGGGCCGAGCTTCCACGCCGCGATCGTCAGCGGGAAGTTC
>CAZZWJ010000352.1:0-2962 GCA_964657875.1 uncultured Solirubrobacteraceae bacterium | reverse complement strand
GGTCAACCTGACCCGGATCGAGTCCCGGCCGCGCAAGGTTGGCCTCGGCGAGTACGTGTTCTTCGTCGACCTCGACGGCGGGGTCGACGAGCCGCCGGTCGCCGAGGGCCTGGCGGCGGTCCGGGTGCACGTCGCCCAGCTGCGGATGCTCGGTTCCTTCCCGGTCGCCTGACCCCCCCTTGCCGAGGGGGCTCGATAGGACCCGGTGGGGTCGAATGCGCCCCCCACCCCGGTACAATTATCCGTGGACGTTATGGCCACCTCCGCCTCCCCAGCCGACGCCATGGGGTCCGCGCCGCTCACCGAGCACCGGCGTCGCGGACGAGAGAGTGGTCGGGTGCTCGTGCTCAACGCGACGTATGAGCCGATCAACGTCTGCACGGTGCGCCGCGCCGTCGTGCTGCTGCTCAAGGAGAAGGCGGAGGTCGTCGAACGCTCCGAATGGCAGCTGCATTCGGCCAACGCCGAGATGTCACGGCCGGTCGTGATCCGCCTCGTCACCTACGTGCGCGTCCCCCGGGACACCCACCGGCGCAAGATCACCCGCCGCGCGGTGTTCGCCCGCGACGACTGGACCTGTCAGTACTGCGGCTCGCGCTCCAACCTCACCGTCGACCATGTCGTCCCGCGCTCCAAGGGTGGTCCTTCGAGCTGGGAGAACATCGTCGCCTCGTGCGCCCCCTGCAACCGGCGCAAGGGCAACACCCTGCTGCGCTACTCCGGGATGCAGCTCGCCCGCATGCCCGGCACCCCGAGCCCCCATGTCTTCATCCAGGTCGCGAGCCCGACGATCCCGGCCGCCTGGCAGACGTATCTGACGATCTGACGGGGGTCAGCGCTAGGCGGCGAAGCGCGCGGCGCTGCGGGCACGGGCCTTCTCGGCCTCGACCGCTCGGTTCTTCGGCGGCGCCTGGGTGGTCAGCCGCTGCAGCAGTTCCTGCGAGGCGGCGGCGACGGCGTTCACCGCGTCGTCGAAGGCGGCCTCATTGGCGCGCGACGGGGTCGCCGAGCCGCTGATCTTCCGTACGTACTGCAACGCCGCCGCGTGGACCTCGGAGTCGGTCGCGGGCGGCTGGAAGTTATGGAGCGTCCTGATGTTTCGGCACATCGGCAGAGCGTAACCGCTCGGGGATCCGCGATGGGCGCCGTTCGCGGCTGCCCGAGAGCGCGCGTCGCCCCCACGCCGGACCGTGGACCGCTCCGGAACGCACGAAGGGCGCCGCTCGCGCGACGCCCCTCGTGTTCAATCAGCTTCCGTGACCGCCGTGAGTGTTGGCACCGGCGGGACAAATCCCGGTACTCACGGACGGCGGTGTCGCGGTAAGACTCCGCTAGGCGGGGTCAGCCAATCCGACCTAGAGGCCGGACACCTCCAGTGTCCCGCAAAGACTGTCAGACAATTTAGGACCACCTCCTTTCTCTGGTGACGCAGAGATTATCGAATCACCCCGGCGGAACGCGCCGACGTCGATCAGGCGTCCGCCGTGAAGTCCGACGGACGCTGCGCAGACGCCGCGGAGAGTGCCCCACGCAGCGCATCGGCGCTCAGATCCGTGCCGTAGGCAGGCGTGCCGGGCTGCTGGCGCCAGGAGTCGTCGAGGCCACCGTCGGCGACCGCGTCGAACCCCAACTCCTCGATCAGACCCGCCACGGTTGCGTTCGCGGCCGCCTCGTCGCCGGCATAGGGAAGCGCGATCCGGTCGGGGTCCTCCGCCGGGTGGCCGTGATCGCGAAGGTGGAGGGCCTGGATGTTGTTGAACGCCTTGACGAGCGTGGGCCGGCCCACGTGCTCGGCCACCCAGCGGCTCTCGGTCATTCCGATCTCGATCGCCTCGATGCGACCGTCGCGTTCACGGGGGTAGTAGTTGTTCGTATCGATCACCACGACATCGTCGCCGATGCCGGCGAACAGGTCGTTCGGCAGATCGACGACGTTCTTCTGCGGAATCGTGATCACGACGACGTCGCGCGCTCGGACCGCCTCGCCCGTCGTCACCGCGGTCGCCCCGGTCTCCCGCGCCACGTCGCCGAGCGTCTGCGGCCCCCGCGAGTTGCTGATGACAACGTCATGACCGAGCTCCACCCAGCGTGCGGCGAGGGCGGCGCCGATGTTGCCCGCCCCGATGATTCCGATCTTCATGTCCGTCTCCTTGCGTGCTCATCCCCACCTCCCCCTAAGCGGGAGTGAGGTCTCGGCGCCGACCGGGACGGCCGGGGTCGGACTACTCGACGTCGGGCTCGTCGGCTGCGTCCGGGACGTCCGACGCGTCCGGCGCACCGGCCACATCCGACGCATCCGCCCCACCTGACGCGTCCAGCGCATCAGGCGCCGGCGGCAGCTCGAGCTGGCCCGAACCATCAGCGGCGGCGTCGACCGGCGGCGCGCCATCGACGATCTCGTCGACCACCGACGGCACATCGGGCGAGTCGGACTCGACGATCAGGGCCACCGCGCTCACCGTGTCGTCGTCACGGATGTTCATCACCTTCACGCCCTGGGAGGCGCGGCCGTAGCGGTTGATGCCGCGCACCGAGGTGCGCTGGACCATGCCGTTCTGGGAGATGAAGACGAGCTCCTGGTGCTCACGGACGACCATCGCTCCCGCGAGAGCGCCCTTCTTGCCGGTGAGCGTGATCGTCTTCACACCCATCGTCCCGCGACCCTTGACCGGGTACTCGTCGATCGGGGTGCGCTTGCCGTAGCCGTTCTCGGTGACGACGAGCAGTTCCTGCTCGTCGCGCGCGACGTCCATCGCGAGCACCGAGTTGCCCTTCTGAGAGACGTTCATGCCCCGCACGCCACTCGTGTCCCGACCCGTCGCGCGCACGGCATCCTCGGCGAAGCGCGACGCCTGACCCGAGCGGGAGATCATGATGATGTCGTCGCTGCCGCTCGTGCGACGCACCGCGATCAGCTCGTCGTCGTCGCGGATGTTGATCGCGATGATCCCGTCGGCCTTGA
>CAZZWJ010000351.1:0-2973 GCA_964657875.1 uncultured Solirubrobacteraceae bacterium | reverse complement strand
CGGGCTTGAGCTTGGCCATCGCCTCGCGGTTCTTCTTGCCGATCGCCTTGCGCAGGTCGTCGGCGCGGGCGCCGGAAAAGCCGGCGAGCTCCTTGGAGATGAGCATCGCCTGCTCCTGGTAGAGGATCACGCCCTTGGTGTCCTCGATGATCGCCCGCAGCCGTTCATCCGCGTAGCTGACGAGCTCCGGGTCACGCTTGCCCCGCGCGTAGGTGGGGATCTGGTCCATCGCGCCCGGCCGGTAGAGCGCCACCAGCGCGACCAGGTCGGGGAACTCGGTGGGCTGGACCTTCTTCAGCGCTTCGCGCATCCCCTCTGACTCGAACTGAAAGACGCCGATCGCGTCGCCGCGGGCGAGCATCTCATAGGTCTTGGCGTCGTCGAGCGGCAGCGTCGACATGTCGGGGCGTTCGCCGGTCGAGCGCTGCACGATGTCGAGCGCGTCCTCGATCACGTCGAGGTTGCGCAACCCCAGGAAGTCCATCTTCAATAGCCCGAGCTCCTCGACGGGCTTCATCGAGAACTGGGTGACGGTCCGGAACACCTTGTCGCCGTTCTCATCCGTCGAGCCGGAGTCGGCGATCTGCAGCGGCAGGATGTCGGTGAGATCACGATCGGAGATGACGACCGCTGCGGCGTGGATCGACGCGTTGCGAACGATCCCCTCAAGACCCTGGGCGACATCGACGATCTGCCGGGCGGTGCCGTCACGGTCGACCTCGGCGCGCAACGGCTGCCCGGGGGCCAGGCACTTCTCAAAGCTCGGCGAGCGGCCCTGCTCCGGATCCGGGATGAGCTTGGACAGTCGGTCGCCGATCGCGTAGTCGTGACCGAGCACGCGGGCGGCGTCCCGCGTCGCCGCCCGGGGGAACATCCGCCCGAAGGTGACGATCTGGGCGACCGCCTCCTTGCCGTACTTCTCGGTGACGTAGCGGATCACGCGATCCCGGCCGCGGACCGAGAAGTCCATGTCGATGTCGGGCATCGACACCCGCTCGGGATTGAGGAAACGCTCGAACAGCAGGTCATAGCGCAGCGGATCGAGATCGGTGATCGCCAGGCAGTAGGCGACGATCGAGCCGGCCGCCGAACCACGACCCGGGCCGACGGCGATCGACGCGCCCTTGGCGAAGCTCACGAAATCCCAGACGATCAGGAAGTACGCGTTGAACCCCATCGAATCGATGACCCCGAGCTCATACTCAGCCCGAGCCGACGCCTCGGGAGGCACCGGATCGCCGTAGCGCTCCCGCAGACCCCGGTCCACGAGCGCCCGCAAAAACGTCTGCTCGTCCGACCCGTCCGGCGTCTGAAAGC
The DNA here is from genome assembly GCA_964657875.1 of uncultured Solirubrobacteraceae bacterium. Classification (GTDB taxonomy): domain Bacteria; phylum Actinomycetota; class Thermoleophilia; order Solirubrobacterales; family Solirubrobacteraceae; genus Palsa-465. Next base: position 1,656 of record CAZZWJ010000351.1, on the reverse strand, counting down.
TCGGGATCAGCTGCCCACCGAGCGGGATCTTCACGTTGCAGCGCTCCGCGATCTCAAGCGTCGTGGGGATCGCATCCGGCCACTCGGCAAACGCGTCGTGCATCTCCTCAGACGAGCGCAGGAAGAACTCATTCGTGTCAAAGCTGATCTTCGGCGCCGCGAGCGTCGACTTCGTCTGCACGCACAACAGCGCCGCGTGATGGTGGTAGTCCTCCCGACGCAGGTAGTGCACGTCACTCGTACCGACGACCGGCCGTCCGAGCTCCCGCGCGATGCGCACGATGCCCTCGTTGCACTTGTCCTGCAGGTCGATCCCGTTCTTCTGAACCTCGAAGTACACGTTGTCAGGCCCGACCGCATCCATCAGGTCACGGGCGTGAGCCCGGGCATCATCCAGGCGGTCCTCGCCCAGCAGCTGACAGAACCGCGACGCCAGGCAGCCGGTGAGCGCGATCACCCCCTCGCCATGCTCGGCCAGCTGCGCCATGTCGATCCCCGGCTTCCCGCGCTGAAAGCCCTCCAGAAACCCCCGCGAGGAGAGCTTGACCAGGTTGCGATACCCGGTCTGATCGGCCGCGACGAGCGTCAGGTGATACCGATCCATCCGACCCTGAGCGCGAATCGCATGGTCATCGACCATGTAGGCCTCACACCCCATGATCGGCTTCACACCATGCCTCTCACACGCCTGCTGAAGCTCGACGGAGCCGTTCATCACCCCGTGATCGGTGAGCCCGAGAGCCGGCTGACCGAACTCCGCGGCCCGGGCCGCGAGCCTGTCGATCTTGCATGCGCCGTCCAGCAGCGAGTACTCAGAGTGGACGTGGAGATGGGCGGCGTTCGGGGTCATCGGCGGCGTGGGCGTGCCAGGCAGCGCCCGGTTTTCAAGATAGGCGTCCGACCGGACGGCGTGGGGGTCACCGTCGAGCCGTCAGCCGCAACGTGCGCGGTCAATCCACTCGCGCAGCACCGCGAGCGCCCCCGCGTCACCGGAGATCTCCGCCTCGGGTTCGCCGGCGCCATCGCGCTCGCCGGCGAGGGTGGCGACGAGACGCTCGGCCGGCCCGCTGAGGCGCAACGCGATCCGGCCCTCCGGCGCGGCTCGGGTCACGATCGGCTCCCGGCCGTCTCGGATCTGCTGGTAGGCGCTCTCCCCGTCCGGACCCGGGCTGATGAGCGCGACCGTGAAGCGCTCACCGCGGGTCCACGCCGGGTCGATCGCGCCCGCCACGAGACCGAGCAGCGTCTCGGGCCTCGGCCGCATCCCCGCCCGGCGCAGCGCGCCGAGATCGAGCGGGAGCGTGAGCAGCGCGCGCAGCGCATCGACGCCGCGACGATCGCCGCGCACGCGGGCGACCCCGACGCGCAGCAGTCGCCGCACGCGGCCGGCGAGCAGCAGCCGCGCCAGCCGCGCCGGATCGCCGACCACCCGGAAGCCGATCTGCTCCCGCGCGCGCCCCGCTCCGGAGAGCTCGATCACCGGCGCCTCGCGCCCGACCGTCACCTGCACGCAGCCGTAGACGTCGCCGAGCATGAGGTCATAGGCGGTCGGGTGGGGGTAGGCGACGTGCTGGGCGCCGAGCAGATCCAGCAGGACCCGTCCTGCGAGGTCGGCGTCGCGGCCGGTGAGGCGGGCGAGGGCGGGCGCGAGCGTCG
>CAZZWJ010000350.1:0-2974 GCA_964657875.1 uncultured Solirubrobacteraceae bacterium | reverse complement strand
GCTGACCCTGCACCACTGCCGCGGCGGCTCCCCGGGTTACTGCGGCGCGCTGCGACGGGCGCTCGAGCCCGGTCTGCGCGGAGGCCCGACGATTCCGATCGCCCTGGAATGGATCCCCGCCCGTGACCATCGCGCCGGCGCGACGACGATCGTGGCCGTCGAGGGCGGCCCGGGATACCCCTCGACGGGCAGTCACATCGAGTACACGGGCACGTTCGCGCGCGCCCTCGCCACCCACAACCTGCTCATGGTCGACAACCGCGGCACCGGCGCCTCCGCCGGGATCCACTGCACCGTTCTGGATGCCTTTCCGGCCCGGGATCGAGCCTCCGGCCCCGCGTTCGCGCGTCGGGTCGGGCGCTGCGGCGAGCAGCTGGACCACCGCTACCGCACCCGGTCGGGCCACTGGGTGCACGCCGCCGACCTGTTCGCCACCGAGTACGCGGTCGACGACCTCCACGCCGTGCTGGCGCGCCTGCACACCGGCCGGATCGACCTCTACGGCGACTCCTACGGCTCCTGGTTCGCCCAGGCGTTCATGGCCCGCTTCCCGGATCAGCTGCGTTCGGTGATCCTCGACTCCACCTACCCGGTCCACGCCCTGGATCCCTTCTACGCCTCCTCGGGACTGAGCGGACGGGCGGCGCTGAACCGCAGCTGCGCGCGCAGCCTCGCCTGCCGGCGGGCCGCCCCGTCCGGGACCCCGGTCCAGCGTCTCGCAAGGCTGCTCACGCGGCTGCGTCGCGCGCCGATCCGGGGCGCGGTGCGGATCCTCGGAGGCCGGCGCACGATCGCGGTGACGCCCCGCCGGCTCGTCGACCTCTTCCAGGACGGCGGCTCGGTCGCCTACGTGTGGCGCGAGTTCGACGCCTCGGTGCGGGCCGCGCTCGCCGGCGCCGACGCGCCGCTTGAGCGGCTGCTCGACGACGAGGCCCCCAACGGCGGCTCCGCCGACCCCGGCTCCTTCTCAGACGGGGACTACATGGCGGTGGGCTGCAGCGACTATCCCCAGCTCTTCTCGATGCACGCCACCCCCGCCGTGCGCCGCCGAGAGCTCGCCGCCCGTCTGCGCCGCGCGCCGCACGGTGCGTTTGCGCCGTTCACCACCGCGCAGTGGGTGACGATGTCCGCCTACTCAGAGACCTACGACGCGTGCCTGGACTGGCCGGCGCCGGTCCACGCGGCCCCGGTGATCGCCCCGGTCGGCCGCCGCCGGCTGCCCGCCTCGGTCCCGGTGCTCGTGATCGGCGGGGACCTCGACGACATCACGCCGCTGCGCGACGCCCGCCGCTTCGCGCCGCGCCTCGGGCGCCGGGTCCGGGTCGTCGACCTGCACAACACCGTCCACGTCACCTCGGAGGGCGACACCTACCTGCGCGCCGGTGCGGCGTGCGCGCGAGCGATCATCGACCGTTTCGTCGCGGCACCCGGCCGGCTGATGGCGCTCGACACCGGCTGTGCGGCCCGCATCCCGGCGATCCAGACCCCGGGCGCCTACCCGCGACGGTTCGCCGGTGCACGGGCGGCGAGGGTCGTCGCCGGCCCGCCGCGGTCACCGGCGGTCCGCCGGGCGGTGACCGTCGCGGCCGGGGCGCTCGCCGATGCGGTGATGCTCGGCGGGCGCCGCGGCGTCGGTCTCTACGGTGGCGTCTGGAGCTCGGTGCGGGGACGTCTGCGGCTGCACGGGGTCCGCTTCGTCACCGACGCCCGGGTCTCGGGTGCGGGTGAGCACGTGGTCGGCGACGGGGTCACCCGGGGCGAGCTCACCGTCGTCGCCGACGGACTGAGGGTCCACGCGACCGTCGACTGGAGTGCGAGCTCACAGCGGGCGACCGCGAGCGTCGGAGCGTCGCGGCTCACGCTCCCCGCCCCCTGACCGCAGTCACGGGACCGAGGTGGCTCCCGTCAGCGGCGTGAGCAGGCCGTGGGTCTGCAGGAACTGCAGGGCGATCGAGGCGGGGGTCTCGCCGGTCGCGCTGGTCGCGTCGGCGGCGTTGTTGAGCTGGCGGATCGCCGCGAGCGTGAGCGTGCGGTCGACCCGGTCGATCGTCTGCGCGAACGCCGGCCCCTCGGTGGCGAGCATCCGTGCCGAGGCGACGGGGACGACGTTGCCGAAGCCGAAGACCCGGCGCGGATCACCGAGCACCCGGTAGTCGCCGGAGGCGAGCTGGCCGTCGGTCGTGTTCACGAACGCGGCCTGGATCGTGTTCTCGTCCAGGTCGGTGTACTGACTGCCGACCGCGATCGGCCGGAACATCGCGGGGGTGACGCCGTAGACGCTGGAGAGCGCCGGCAGGCCGACGCGCGTGGTGGCGAACGGTGCCGCGCCCCCGATCACGAGCGTCGCCGCGACCTGGCTGAGGCCGTGGATCGTGCGCAGCCGGTGGGCGGCCGCATAGGCGTCGGTGACCGCGACGGCGGTCGTGTCGCTGAACGGGGTGGCGACGAGCAGCCGCAGGCCGTGGCGGCGCGCCCAGCTCTCACCGGCCCGCTCGGCCGCCCGGGCGGTGTGAAAGCCGCGGTGCAGGCGGGCGATCGACTGATCGAAGTCGTCGAGGTACTCGGGGTACATCGCCAGTGAGCCGTTGCCAAGCGAATTGCGCACGACCGCCGGCGGCCCGATGTTCTGCGTGATGTTCACCCGGAAGCCCTGGGCCTTGAGCGCCTGCAGGTAGAGCTGACCGAGGACGAACTGCTCGGTGTAGTTCTTGTCGCCGATCGTCACCACCGGGCGCCCGGTGCCGGGCAGCGCGGCGGTCGCCGTGGTCGTCACCGAGCCGTTCGTGGTCGTGGATCCGGCCGGAGTGGTGGCCGTCGTCGGGCTCGACTGCGAGCGGGTGCGCGACCCCGGGGCCGTCGACGCTCGGGTCCCCGCCCCGCAGCCGCCGAGCGCGACCGCGAGGGCGACACCGGCGGCGAGGAGTGGGATCGGTCGGGACCGCGGGCGGCTCATGACACGCCCGCCGCCCGCCGG
>CAZZWJ010000349.1:0-2990 GCA_964657875.1 uncultured Solirubrobacteraceae bacterium | reverse complement strand
GCGGCCAGCACGTCACAGCGCTCGCGGTCGAGCACCTCAAAGCGCGGGTCCAGGCCGGCCGCGAGCGCGTGGGAGCGCAGCACCCGTGCGCAGAAACCGTGGATCGTGGAGATGAACGCGCCCTCGGTCGCCCGGGCCGCCTCGTCGGCGCCGAGCTCGCGCAGCCGCCGCCGGATCCGGTCGCGCAGCTCGGCGGCGGCCTTCTCGGTGAACGTGATGGTGAGGATGCCCCCGACCGCGACGCCGTCCTCGAGCACCGCGCGCACGAAGCGCTCGACGAGCACCGAGGTCTTGCCGCTGCCTGCCGCGGCGTCGAGCAGCAGGTCGCCGCCGCGGCGGGCGATCGCGTCGCGTTGCTCCTCGGTCCAGGCCCGTTCACCGGGGGGCACCGGCATCGACAGGGGATCGGCGGTCGTCACTGGCTGCGGCAGATCGTGGGGTGCAGGCAGCCCGACCGAGAGCAGGTCGACGGGCACGGCGTCACGTCGCCGGCGCGCAGCCGCGCGGCGAGCTCGGTCGCGCGGCGGGCCGCGTCGTCGAGCTCCGCCGACAGCTCGGCGGCGTCACGGCCGTCTCGGTCGTGCATCTCCGAACCCAGCGGCGCGCCCTTGAGGACCGCGCCGCGGCCGCGCAGATCACCGCCGCGCAACGGCTGATAGACGCCCGCGACCGGGTCGAGACCCGCGAGCTCACGCACGACGAGCATGTAGAGCGCGACCTGCAGGCGACGGTCCAGCCGCCAGCGGGCGGCCGGCCAGGTCGCCGACGAGGCGCCGCTCTTGTAGTCCCGCACGATCGCGCGGCCCGAACCGTCGCCGTCGACGCGGTCGATCATGCCCCGCACGCGGACCGCGTCCTCGCCGTCGCCGAGCACGAGCGCGGGCAGCGAACGGTCGTCCTCGTCCTCGAAGCCGAATTGCCACTCGAGCTGCAGCGGCGTCCAGTGGGTGCCGCGGGCCGCCTCGTGGCGCAGGTAGCGCCGCACATCGGCGTCGACCGCGGCCAGCGCGCCGGCGCGGACGACCTCCGACACCCCCGACCCCAGCGCGCCGCTCGCGTCCTCGCCCAGCGCCGCGATCTCGCCGGCCAGGAGGGTCTCGGCGCGCGGCAGATTGGACGCCGTGACCGGTGCTCCGAGGGCCGTGACGAGCCTCTCGAGGACGGTGTGGATGAGCGTCCCCCTCGCCATCGGCTCGGGCGGGGGCGCGAGCGGCTCGGGGGCGATCTGCCGCTCGATGAGCCAGCGCACCGGGCAGTCGGCGTACCCCTCGAGTGCGCCCGCGGAGACGACCCGGGTGTGGCGGACCTGGGCGAGCGCGGCGGCGCCGAGACAGCGGGCGGGCTCGGGCGGGTCGCCGGTGCGCGGCGCCCGGGCGGCGGCAGCCGTCCGCTCAGCCTCCCGCGCGGTCGGCGCCCGGTCGGCGGGCCAGGTGACGTCGGCGAGCAGCCGGCGGCGCCGGGATGCCCGCCAGTCGGGGTGCAGGAGCGCCGCGACGTCGGCGATGAACGGGGAGGCGAGCGCGAGGTTGCCCTCCTCGTCGGAGCTGCGGTAGGCGAGGAACACCCGCTCGGTCGCGCGGGAGACGGCCGCGTAGAAGAGGTAGCGCTCGGCGTGCAGGGCATCCTCGCGGGCGCGCAGCATGAGCCCTGAGGCGAGCGCGAGCCCGCGCCGGCGCTCGTCGGAGAGAAACGGCTCCCCCCGCGCCGCGCCCGGGAACTCCCCCTCCTGCAGACCGCACACGAACACGACCCGGTAGCGCCGGGCGCGGATCTCGGCCGGCTGGGCGAGGCGCACCTCCCCGGCCCCCGCGGGCGCTCCGCTGGACACCGGCAGCCCCGCGATCCACTCGATGAGCTCCTCGCTGCCCAGCCGGGCTGAGGGACCCAGCGCCGTGAGCTCCGCCAGCGCGGTGTGCAGCGCCGCGCAGGCGCGCGCGTCGAGCGTCTCGTCGCGGTCCAGCTGCGCGGCCTCGCCGCGGTGGGGGGCGGCGAGCAGCCGGCGCGCGAGACGGCACAGCTCGGGGCCGGGATCGCCGCGCTGCGCGGCGAGCGCGAGCGAGTCGAGCTCCCCGAGCGGCCAGGGCAGCGTCTCCAGGGCAACGGCCAGTGAGGTGACGGTGCCCCGCCGGACCGCGGCGTCGAGCTCGTCGGCGACGTCGGCCGTGCGCAGCAGTCCCGGAGCGCGCAGGTAGTCGAGCAGGTCCTCGGCGGTCGCCGTGTCGCCGTGCAACGCGCAGCGGACGGCGCCGAGCAGCGCCCGCCCCAGCGGCGTCTGGGCCAGCGGCCGCTCGATGCGGGCCGCCAGGGCGATCCCGTAGTCGGCGAACACCCGCTCGAGGACCGCCACCGCCCGCGCGGGGGAGCGGTGGACGACGACGATCTCCTCCAGCGCGACACCGCGGTCGCGCAGCGCGATGATCTCGCCGGCGATGAGCTCGGCCTCGGCGCGCTCCCCACCGGCCTCCAGCAGCGTCACCACCTCACCGTCGCGGTCCAGCTCCGGGTGGCCGGGCTCGGTATCGAGGGTCGCGTCGTCACCGGCGGTCTCGGCGTCGGCGAACAGACGGCGCTCCAGCCGATGCAGGACCGCGCGGGAGGCGGGTGCGTAGTAGGCGTCGGAGGCCGGCAGCACGATCACGTCAGCGGCGAGCGGCCGCAGCGCCTCGACGGTCTCGGCCCGGGCGATCAGCGCCGGGTGACCAGGCTCGTAGGTGAGCGACACGGTCACCTGCACGCCCGGCAGGCGGGCGAGCGTCTCGACGGCGTCACGCTCCAGCGCCGTGAGGTCGTCGAAGCCGTAGACGTAGACCGCGTCGCGGCCCCACGGTGACCCCCCGGCGCCGCTGCGCTCCCGCAGCGCGTCGAGCGCCCGCCACGCAAACAGCTCGGGATCGACGCGGCCGAGGCGCTCGAGTTCCCGGGCGTAGCCGGAGTAGAGGCGACCGAGATCGCGGGTGAACGGCACCCGGCGCACGTCCTGCGCGGCCCAG
>CAZZWJ010000348.1:0-3003 GCA_964657875.1 uncultured Solirubrobacteraceae bacterium | reverse complement strand
CTGCGGCGGCTTTGAGCTCGACGATCCCGAGACGCTCGCCGAGGCCGCCGCGGCGGCCGCGGTGCCGCTCGGTGCCTGCCTGCAGGCCGCCGGGGAGAGCTGGCGCGACGACGAGCTGCGCGACGGCGCCCTGGCGGCCCGCGCCGCGGGCATGCGCGTGCTGCCGGCGTTCCTCGTCGCCGGGCGCTGGCTGGAGGGCGAGCTCGGCCTCGCCGCGGCCGCCGCGCTGCAGGGCGAGCTCGAGCTCGGCGGCGGCGGACGGTCGCTGGCGCCGGTGGGCTGATCGCCGCGCGCCGGGCGCCTCGTCGACGTTGACGAGTGCCCGCGCTGACACACTGGCGGGACATGGGTAGACCCGTCGAATGATCCGCCGCATCATCCCGGCGCCGATCCGTCGCTTCTTCTCGATCGCCGACCAGGCGAACATCACCGGACTGGCCTCGATGATCGCCTACGACATGCTGCTCGGCGTGATCCCGCTCGCGTTCCTCGCGCTGTTCATCGCCAGTCAGGTGCTCACCTCCGCCAGCGTCGAGGCGCGGGTGATCAGCGACCTGCGCGAGGTGTTCCCCGGCACCACCCACTCGACCTTGAACTCGCTGCTGAGCGAGGTCCGGCAGCGCTCCACGTCGACCGGGATCCTCGCCATCGCCTCCAGCCTGTGGGTGAGCTCGTCGCTGTGGAGCGCGCTGGACAACTCCTTCGCGCGGATCTACGGCGGCTCGGCGCGGTCGTGGCTGCGCCAGAAGCGCTTCGCGCTGTCGATGGTCGGCGTCGTGCTGCTGTTCATGCTGGCGACGGTCGCGGTCCCGACGCTGCAGACGCTGCTGCGGGCCGGCGAGGGCGCGCTGCCGTTCGGCATCGCCCACTACACGGCGCTCGTCTACGCGGTCTCACTCGCGTTCGGGCTGATCCTCCTGTTCGGGTGCCTGGTGATCATCTACTACCGGGTCCCGCAGTCGCGCATGCGCTGGCGTCAGGTGTGGCCGGGGGCGCTGGGGGCGACGATCGCGATCGGCGTCATCGACTACGCGTTTCCGGAGTATCTCGGCCACATCTCGACGATCGCGCGCCTGGGGACGACGATCGTCTTCATCCTGATCCTGCTCGGCTGGTTCTACGCCCTGGCGATCATCATCCTCGCGGGCGCGATCATCAACGCGCTGCGGACGCCGCCCGCGCGCTCGCGCGTCAGCTAGCGTCTGGTCGCGATGGCTGAGGAGACGGTCCACGGAGGGCGCCTGGTCGCCCGCGCGCTGCGCGCCGCCGGGGTGAGCACCCTGTTCACGCTCTCCGGCGGTCATCTGTTCTCGGTCTACGACGGCTGTCGTGAGGAGGGGATCGCGCTCGTCGACACCCGCCACGAGCAGACCGCGGCGTTCGCCGCCGAGGGATGGTCCAAGCTCACCCGCCGCCTCGGCGCCTGCGCGCTCACCGCCGGGCCGGGGGTCACCAACGGCATGAGCGCCGTCGCCTCGGCCAACGAGAACCACTCGCCGATGCTCGTGCTCGGCGGCCGCGCCCCCCAGATGCGCTGGGGGCAGGGGTCGCTGCAGGAGCTCGATCACGTGCCGTTCATGGCGCCGCTCACCCGGATGGCGGCCACCGCGCAGGCGACCGCGCAGATCCCCGGCCTCATCGACGAGGCGGTCGACGCCGCCTACGGGCCCCACGGCGGTCCGGCGTTCATCGACCTGCCGCTCGACGTCGTCTTCGGCGAGGCCGCCGACGCCGGGCCGCCCGCCGGCGATCCCCCGCAGCCGTGGCTCAGCCCCGGCGCCGCCGCGGACGCGATCAGCGCGGCGGCCCAGGCGCTCGCCGGCGCGCAGCGACCGGTGATCATGGCCGGCACCGACCTCTACTGGGGCCATGGCGAGGCGGCGCTGCGCGAGCTCGCCGAGTCCGCGGAGATCCCGGTCTTCCTCAACGGGCTGGGCCGCGGCTGCCTGCCCGCAGACCATCGCCTCGCGTTCGCCCGGGCCCGCTCCCAGGCGCTCGGCGAGGCCGACGTCGCGCTCGTCATCGGTGTGCCGCTCGACTTCCGACTCGGCTTCGGCGCCGCGTTCGCGCCCGACGCGACCGTGATCGGCATCGACGTCGCCCCCAGCGCCAAGCGCTCGCCGCGGGCGTTTGACCACACGCTCATCGGCGCGCTGCCGGCGACGCTCACCGCGCTCGCCGAGGCGGCGGGTCCCCCGAGCCCCGAGCGGGGTCGTGAGCGGGCGGCCTGGGCGAGCTCGCTGCGCGCCATCGAGGACACCCGCCGCGGCGCCGAGCAGGCCGAGCTGGCCGACGCGCGGGCGCCGCTGCACCCGATGCGGATCTACGGCGAGCTCGCCGGGATGCTCGACCGCGACGCGATCGTCATCGGCGACGGCGGGGACTTCGTCTCCTACGCCGGGCGCGTCATCGACTCCTTCGCCCCCGGCTGCTGGGTCGATCCCGGCCCGTTCGGCTGCCTGGGCTCGGGCCCCGGCTACGCGCTGGCGGCCAAGCTCGCGTTCCCCGAGCGCCAGGTGGTGCTGCTGCTCGGCGACGGCGCCTTCGGCTTCGCCGGGATGGAATGGGACACGCTCGTCCGCCACGGCGTCCACGTCGTCGGGGTGATCGCCAACAACGGGATCTGGGGGCTTGAGAAGCATCCGATGGAGGCGATCTACGGCTACTCGGTGGTCGCCGACCTGCGACCCGAGACCCGCTATGACGAGGTCGTCACCGCGCTCGGGGGTCACGGCGAGCTCGTGCGCACCCCCGGGGAGCTGCGCCCGGCGCTCGAGCGGGCGTTCGCCGCCTCCGGGCCCGCCCTCGTCAACGTGTTCACCGACCCGGCGATCGCCTACCCGCGGCGCGCCAACCTCGCCTGAGCCAGGAGCCCGGACGCGTCCGGGTGGATTCGGACCGACCGGGCGGAGGGGTGGAGGCCGCCCGCAGGGGTGCGGACGGCCTCCGGTCCGGGTGGCTCCGACGACACGGGCAGGGAGTCGTGTCGATGGGAGCCGGTTG
>CAZZWJ010000347.1:2670-3062 GCA_964657875.1 uncultured Solirubrobacteraceae bacterium | reverse complement strand
TGGACGGGGCGGGTGGTGCCGTCGAGGAGGGGGTGACGGTCGCGGGGGCCGCCGTCTTGACGGTCGTCGCCGTCGTCTTGCTCGCGGGGGTCGTGGCGGTCTTCGGGGTCGGCGTCTGGGTGGAGGTCGTCGCCGCTGCGCTCGGGGTCGGCGCCGGGGCGGAGGTCGCGGTCGTCGTCGTCGCGCCCGCCGTCGATGTCGTGGAGGCCGTGCCCGCACCCGTCGTCGGCGATGGGGCGGTCGTCGAGGCGGTCGTGGCCGACTTGCGGGCCGCGGATGTGGTGGCGGTCGACGTCGTCCGGTGGGTCACCGTCGAGGCGAGGGCGACGGCCGGAGTGGAGGTGCTCGTGAGCACCGCGGCGGTCGCGACCGCGGTGATCCGGCGCCGCGCG
>CAZZWJ010000347.1:0-2660 GCA_964657875.1 uncultured Solirubrobacteraceae bacterium | reverse complement strand
GTCGTCGACTCGCTGTCCGGGAGCACCTCCCTGCGACCTTCACCGGCGCCGCGCGACCGCGGTCGCCTCACCGGCGGGCCGCACCGGCGCGGGGGCGCGCAGGTCCAGCGTCCGCGGCGTGATGCGGCGCCGCACGGGCGCGGGCAGGGACATGAGCCGGTCGTCACCGGTCCAGAGCGCGAAGTCGGCGTCGGGGTCGACGACGAGCTCCAGTTCCACCGCGAACGCGCCACGCCACAACGTGCTCGCGCCGCCGGCGGGGTCCGACAGGCGCGTCTCGGTGACGCACGCGCGCGCGGGGAAGCGCGACGGCTCGGCGGCGGAGATGACGAGGCTCGGCGCCGCGGGCAGGCCGATGTCCGCGCGCATCCGGGTGACGAGACGGACGACCGCCCACCGGCTGGTGATCGGGGTGTAGTCGAACCGTTCCAGACACAGGTCCTCGGCGTCGTCGCGGGCGACACGGGGCCGACTGAATCCCAAGCGGCTCATCTCATCTCTCTTCGTCATGGCGACCCGGAATCTGGACTGGACCAAGGTCTAGGTTCATTCGTCCAGGGGCGGCGGGTCCGTTTTGATCAGGCGTCACTCACCGGGGGAGTGAATGGGCGCGGACGAGAGCCGCCTGCTGCTGGGCGGCCTGCACCCGCGCCGGGGTCACGTCGGTCTCCACGAGCGCCGCGGCGACGAGGATCGGCAGCGCGATCGCCCCCGCCTGCAGCGACCAGAGGCCGAGTCGATCCAGCCGGCCGCGACCGGCCTCCAGCAGGAACAGGCCCAGCGGGAGGAAGACGGCGAGCAGTTCGGGCACCGCGTGGGGGAGGACGAGCCACAGCAGGTGGATGGGGGAGAGGCCGGTCGCGCTGGAGATGTCGGCGAGCTGACGGCCGAGCGCGGTCGCCTGCAGGGCCACGCTCAGCAGCGTGACGATCAGCGCGTAGTAGAGGGCGGCCTGCGCCATCCACCCGGGGACCGGGCGGTGGAGCACCGCCAGGCGCCCGAGGCGCGCGGGGGCCGGTTGAAACGGACGTCCGATGATCGCCCCGATCCAGCAGGCGCAGATGTGGATGCCGAGGACGAGCAGGTTGCGTTCCAGCACGCTGAGGACGTAGCCGGAGGGATGATGGGTGGTCAGCAGCCCGCTGTTGAGGCCGTCCGCGGCGTGTCCGTGATCGTGGGTGGCGAGCACCGCGACGCTGGAGAGCAGGACCGCCGAGACGAGCCCGGCGATGAGCGCCCACCGGCCGACCTCCGGCCCGCCGGCCCACCCGAGCCCCCGGATGCGTCGCTGTGCGGTCGGGGATCGGCGCACTCGGGGACGAGCGCGCGATCCCGGCTGTCGGGCTACTCCCATTGTCCGCGGCTCACCGTCAACCGCGGTTGACGGGGCTAGTGGATCTGGTTGTAGAGATCGAACATCGGCAGGTACATCGCGATGATCATGAAGCCGACGATCGAGCCGATGACGACGATCATCACGGGCTCGAGAATCGAGGTCAGTGACTTCACCGCGACATCGACCTGCTCCTCGTAGAACTCGGCGACCTTGGTGAGGGTCGTGTCGAGCTCGCCGGTCTCCTCCCCGACGCGCACCATGTTCGTGATGAGCGACGGAAAGACGGCCTCGCCGGCGAGCGCACCGGCGATCGTCCCGCCAGTCTGCACCGACTCATGAACGCTGTCCATCGCCCGCTCGATCATGGTGTTACCGGCGGTGCGGCCGGTGACCTCGATCGCCTCGAGCATCGGGACGCCGGCCGTCGTCAGTGAGGCCATCGTCCGCGCCCAGCGGGCCATGCCGACCTTCAGCACGACCGAGCCGATCTTCACCGGCGCCCTGAGTCGTATCCGATCCCACATGGGTCGACCGACGTCTGACGCCTTCCACTTGCGAAAGCCGACGACGAGCGCGATCAACCCGAACAGCGGGATGTACCACTCGTTCTTCATGATGTGGGAGAGCGTGATCAGCGACGAGGTGATGAACGGGAGTTTGCCGCCGAACTGGGTGAAGACCTTGGCGAACACGGGGATGATGAACGTGAGCATCGCGACCACGACAACGAGCGCCACGGAGAGGACGACGGCCGGGTAGACCATCGCGCCGCGGACCTGGCGCTTGAGCCGCACCGACGCCTCGAGCTGATCGGCGACGCGCTTGAGCACGTCCTCCAGGAAGCCGCCGGTCTCCCCGGCGCGGATCATGGCCACGAACAGCTCGTCGAAGATCTTCGGATGCTTCGCGATCGCGTCGGAGAACGACAGGCCGGCCTGGATACGGTCGCGAATGTCGATCAGCGCCAGCTTGAGCTTCGGGTTCTCGGTCTGGTCCTCCAGCACGGTGAGCGCACGCATGAGCGAGAGCCCGGCGTTGATCATCGTCGAGAGCTGCCGGGTGAGCAGTGCGACCTCTTCGCCGCCGACCCGGGCGAAGCGGTCGAGGGAGAGCTCGACCGCCTTCACCTTCTGCTTGACCTCGAGCGCGAGCAGGCCCCGCTCCCGAAGGGACTCGATCACGCCCTCGCGGCTCTCGGAGTCGAGTTCGCCGATGACGTTGCCGCCGGCCGCGTCGACGGCCCGGAAGGTGAAGGTGGCGCTCACTGCAGGTACCCGCTGCTCGTGCCGGCCATCGCCATCATCCGGGGGGCGGCGTCGTCGCC
>CAZZWJ010000346.1:0-3092 GCA_964657875.1 uncultured Solirubrobacteraceae bacterium | reverse complement strand
CGACGCGCGAGATCGCCGAGGAGGCCGGCGTCCGGGCGGAGCTCGTCGAGGACCTCGGGGACGTCGACTACGTCTACACCCGCGGCGGTCGGGAGATCCGCAAGGTCGTTCGCTTCTTCCTGTTCGACTACCGCTCGGGGGATCTCGGCGACCACGACCATGAGATCGAGGTGGCGCGCTGGATGGACCTCTCCGAGGCCGCGCGAGAGCTCACCTATGAGGGTGAACGGGCGGTCGTCGCGCGCGCAATCTCGCGCGGCGCCGCGGAGCGGTAGCCTCCCGGGCCGAATGCGCGTCCTCAATTTCTACTCCTCGGTGTTCGCCGATCAACTCCGGCGTGGTCGCAAGACGGCCACGATCCGCCTCGGCGACAAATCCCACAAGTACCACAAGAACGAATGCGTCCTGGTGACGATCGGCTACCAGCACTCCCCTCGCGAGAAGATCTTTCACGCCGTGATCGATCAGGTCGAGGTCAAGCGGATCCGCGATCTCTCCCCGCGGGAGATCGAGCACGACAACCCGGAGTTCCGGCGCGTCGAGGAGATGGTCCACTTCCTGGAGTCGATCTACGGCCGCAAGGTCTCGATGGAGGACACGGTCACCGTCGTGCGCTTCTCCCAGATCATCGAGCAGCCGCCCGACCAGATGCGCGACCGCATCCACGGTCTCGGCGGCGCCCGCAACTGATGATCAGCACCAACCAGCTGAAGAACGGCAATCACATCGAGGTCGACGGCACGATCTTCAAGGTGATGGAGTTCCAGCACGTGAACCCCGGCAAGGGGGCCGCGTTCGTGCGCACGAAGCTGCGTCGCTCCTCCGACGGCAACGTGATCGACAAGACGTTCCGCGCGGGGGAGAAGTTCCGTTCGATCCGCACCGAGGTCCGCCGCATGCAGTACCTCTACAACGACGGCGTCGACGCCCACTTCATGGACAGCGAGTCCTTCGAGCAGCTTTCGATCCCGGTCGCCGCGCTGGCGGATGATCTGCAGTGGACCAAGGAGAACGACGACGTCGAGGTGCTCTACATCGACGACGCCCCGAGCGCCCTGCAGCTGCCCAGCGCCGTCGACCTCGAGGTCACCCAGACCGAGCCGGGCCTGCGGGGGGACACCGCCTCGGGCGGCGGCACCAAGCCGGCGACGCTCGAGACCGGCGCCCAGGTCCACGTCCCGCTGTTCGTCGAGCAGGGTTCGCGGGTGCGCGTCGATACGCGCACCGGCAAGTACATGTCCCGGGCCTGACGCCCGCCGGGGACGTGAGGGGTCCTCAACCGCGACGCCCCCGGAACACCTCGGCGAGCGCGACCGAGGTCGCGACCCCGGCGTTGAGCGACTCAAGCCCGGGGCGCCCCCCGGGAATCTGGACGAGCGCGTCGCAGATCTCGCGGGTGCGATGGCGCAGGCCCTCGCCCTCGGCCCCCACGACGAGCACCGTGCGCTCGTCGAACTCGGTCTGGGCGAGGGTCGCCGGTCCCCGTTCGTCGAGCCCGTAGATCCAGAAGCTCATCTCCTTCAGGCGCTCCAGCGCGCGGGCGAGGTTGGTGACCGTGAACGTGTCGACGAGCTCCGCGCCGCCGACCGCCACCCGGGCCACCACGGGGGTCACCTCAGCGGAGCGGTTCTTGAGCACGAGCACGCCGTCGACGCCGAAGAACGCGGCCGAGCGCAGGATCGCCCCCAGGTTCTGGGGGTCGGAGATCTGATCGAGGGCGAGCACGACGCGCGCGTCGCTGAGCCGACCCAGGTCGGCCTCGGTGAGCAGCGGCCGGGGCGTGGTGAGCACCGCCGCGCCCTGGTGCTTGTCGTCGTCGCCGAGGCCGGTGAGACTGCGGAACTGCGGCCACGCCACGAGCTCGGGGCGCACGCCGCGCGAGCGCGCGAGCTCGATCAGGTCGGCGTGGTAGCTCTCCTTGCCCCCCAGCAGCAGTCGCTTCACCGACTCCGGGCGCGCGAGCAGCACCGCCCGCACCGAATGCTTGCCATAGACCGTGTCCACGGCAGGCGACGGTAGCGCCGATCACGCCCCCACCACCGACCCGATCGCCCCGCACCAGCCCCGCATCTCAGCCCACCCCACTGAGATCCACGCCCGCCGACCGCACCCCTTCAAGCCCGTGTAAAGATTTTGGCACTCTTTGCTCAGGAGTGCCAGCGGAGGGCCGGCTTCCGCTATAGTCGCGCTCGCTGGCACTCTCCTCGAGGGAGTGCCAGATTCTTTGCAGAAACTTCAATCGGAGGTCAGGTCAATGAATCTCAAGCCTCTCGGCGATCGTCTCATCGTCCGGGCGATCGAGGAGGAGCAGACCACCGCGAGTGGCATCGTGCTCCCCGATACGGCCAAGGAAAAGCCCCAGAAGGGCAAGGTCGTCGCTGTCGGTGACGGCAAGATCAACGAGGACACCGGTAAGCGCACTCCGCTCGACGTCGCCGAGGGCGACGAGGTTCTGTACAGCAAGTACGGCGGCACGGAGATCAAGGTCGACGGCGAAGAGCTGCTCGTCCTGCGTGAGTCCGATGTCCTGGCCAAGGTCCAGTAGCAACCCTCTTAGGAGAATCGACACCACATGGCACATAAGGAACTGAAGTACGACTCGGAGGCGCGCAAGGCTCTTGAGCTCGGCGTCGACGCCGTCGCCAACGCCGTCAAGGTGACGCTCGGCCCGCGCGGCCGTTACGTCGTCCTGGACAAGAAGTTCGGCGCCCCCACGATCACCAACGATGGTGTGACCATCGCCCGTGAGATCGAGGTCGAGGACGTCTTCCAGAACCAGGGCGCCCAGCTCGTCCGCGAGGTCGCCACGGCGACCAACGATGTCGCCGGCGACGGCACGACGACCGCGACGGTGCTCGCCCAGGCGATCGTTCGCCAGGGTCTGAAGAACGTCACCGCCGGCGCCAACCCGCTCGCGCTCAAGCGCGGGATCGAGAAGGCCGTCGACCAGGTCGTCAAGAACATCGAGTCGCAGGCGAAGGCGATCTCGGGCAAGGATCAGATCGCCCGCGTGGCCACCATCTCGGCCGGCGACGATGAGATCGGCGACGTCATCGCCGACGCGATCGACAAGGTCGGCAAGGACGGCGTGG
>CAZZWJ010000345.1:0-3112 GCA_964657875.1 uncultured Solirubrobacteraceae bacterium | reverse complement strand
TAAAGCCGAGACCGATGAGGATGAGCCCGATACCGACGATCGCGAGGATCGGGGCGATCGGCAGCGTGCCCTCGACGCGGCGGCGCGTGCACTGCCACAGGTAGATCAGCGTCACGGCGATCCCGACCTCGCTCACCGCGTTGATGACGGCGCTGAGGATGGAGAGCGTCCCGCGCTTGTGCTGGACGATGAGCGACAGCGTCTGCTCGCTCACCGCCGCGTGAGGACCGACCAGACCGAGGATCGAGGCAAGCAGCAGCAGTACCCCGGCGGCGGCGGCGATCGTCGTCCGCCGCACGCGATTCTGCGACTCGTAGGCCAGCGTGTCCTCGGGGGTCATGAGCGCGTCAATGGTAGTGGTGATCGCCGCTGCGCGGGCGAGCTACCATTCTCTCCATGGAAGGCTCTGGATTCGGCGGAATGTTCGGTGACCCCGACGACCTGCAGCGCAAGCTCGGCGAATTCGCCGATCAGATGCAGGGCGCACAGCGGCTCGCCTGGGCCGACAACGCGATCAAGCTCGCGGTCGACCTCACGATGGCGGCGATCAACCGCGTCAACATCCAGGGCACGACTGAGCAGCAGACCGAGCAGCTGCGGTCGGTCATGGCGGTCGTCTTCCCCGAAGCCGTCGCACTCGTGCGCGAAGCGCGCGAGGGTCTTCAGTAGCCCTGACCATCGTCCGTCAGCGCATGATGTCGATGTGGCGCGGTAGTCGTCTGCCGTTCAGCGTCCTCGTCGGGGCGCTCGCGGTCACCCTGTTGCTGAGTGCCTGCGGCGGGTCGGGGGCGAGCACCGGGACGGGCACCATCTCCACGGCGAGCCGTTCCGCGACCACCGGCGTGGGGACCACCTCGGCGACGAGCACCGGCGCGAGCTCCACGGCCAGCTCGTCCACCTCCCCCACCTCGACGACCGTCACCTCGCCTCACTCAGACAGCGGAGGCGCCTCGGTCGCCACCACCGGCGCGGGGAGTACCGGGGGCTCAAGCGGCGCGAGCGGGTCAGGTGGCGGCGGGGCCTCGGGCGGCGGGGGCCTGGGCACGACGACGACCACGACGTCCACCGCCACCACCACCACGTCGACCGCCTGCGGCAACGACTGCCAGAAGGGCAGCCCCACGGTTCCCGGCAGCGTCGCCCCCGTCAAGGGTCACTGCACGGCCGGCTACGTCTATCTGCCCTCCCAGGACGGTGGTCCCGCGCTCTGCATCCCGTCCGCGACGGCGACGACCGGCACCGGCACCGGCGGATAGGCAACCCGGGTGTCCGGTCCCTCGCGGGCCCGTCCGCCGTTACGCGGCGCCGCCGAGCGCGGCCAACACGAGCCCGTCGTGCTCGGCCGGCTTGACCTTGCGCAGCACGTCGATGATCACGCCGTCGGGACCGATCACGAACGTCGTGCGCTCGTTGCCCAGGTACTCGCGGCCGTACATCGACTTCTTGACCCAGACCCCGTAGGCCTCGGCGACCGCGTGGTCCTCGTCGCCGAGCAGCGGGAAGCCGAGGGAGAACTTGACGTCGAACTTCGCGATCTTCTTCGGTGCGTCGGGTGAGATCCCCAGCACGACCGCATCCCGGGCGGCGTAGTCGGCCTGGTGGTCACGCACCCCACACGCCTGGGTGGTGCACCCCGGGGTGTCGGCCTTGGGGTAGAAGTACACGACGACGTTCTTGCCCTTGAAGGACGAGAGCGTGACGGGCTCGCCGCTCTGGTCGGGCAGCGTGAAATCGGGCGCGGGGTCTCCGGGATTGAGAGTCATGGGACGGATCGTAGAAAGCGCCTCCGATCGTCACTTGAGCAGCCGGGAGAGCCGGCGGTCCTTGAGCAGCTTGCCGTCGGTCTGACAGGTCGGGCAGTAGCTCATCACGTAGTCCTCGAAGAAGACCGCTTCGAGCTCATCGCCACAGCGCGGGCATGGCTCGCCCTGGCGACGGTGGACGGTCAGCGGCATCGGCAGCTTGTCCTTGATCGGCAGCGTGAGCTCGGCCTCGTAGTGCGCGATCGCCCGCCCGAGCTCGGCGACGATCGCCTCGCGCAGGCGCCCGGCCTCCGCCTCGGAGAGATCGCTGCCCCGCTTGAACGGGGACAGCTGAGCGGCGTGGAGGATCTCATCGACCCACGAGCGCCCGATCCCGGCGATCACCCGCTGATCGCGCAGCAGCGCGTGCAGCGGTCGCGCCACCCGCAGGAGCCCGCGCAGGTCCGCGGGTGGATCGGGCCACGCCTCCGGTCCCAGGGTGGCCAGCTGCTCGTCGGCGTCGAGGTCACCATCGCGGTAGAGCTTCACCCATGCCGCCTGCTTGGTGCCGAACTCCCGCAGGCGCAGCTCGCGGCCGTCGTCGAGTCTCAGCAGCAGGCGCGCGGTTCGGTCCCGCAGCGAGGCGCGCGTGTCGTACAGCTGCAGACGCCCGGCCGACATCAGGTGCACGAGCAGCGACAGCTCACCCTCGACGCCGATCACGAACAGCTTGCCGCGGCGCCCCACCCCGGTGATCGTCGCACCCTCGACGCTCGACAGCGGCGGATCGAAGGAACGCAACGCGTTGATCCCGGGCGTGAGCGCCGATTCGATGCGGGCGCCGGCGACCGCGGCGCCGATCAGCCGGGCGGTGATCTCGACCTCGGGCAGCTCGGGCATCGTGGCCACCGAGGTTACTGTCGAGACGCAGGTGTCACTCGGGGGCCGGCGCGACAGGCACCGAACTGTTCGACCGGCTTCAGATCCCCTTTACGGCCCGGGCCGAGACTCCCGGACATGAATGAACTACTGGCGATATTCGGACCCGACGACAGCGACTCGGCGCTCATCACCGAGATCGAACGGATGCACCCCCGCCGGGTGACGGTGCTGCTCGATGCCGGCAACGAGGACTGGGCGCTGGACGATGGCCCGGGCGGAGCGGCATTGCGTGAGCGGATGGCGGCGCTGATGGCCCTGATCGAGCGCCGGACCGGCGCTTCGGTCACGGGACTCGCGGGCGACCGCGATCAGCTCGAGGGCTGGCGCTTTGACCGCGAGCTCTCCTGCCGGGCGCCGGTGTCCGCACACCGATAGCCTCAGGCGGCGTGAGCCTGGCCCTCGCCCCTGATGACGTCGTACGCACCCAC
>CAZZWJ010000344.1:0-3120 GCA_964657875.1 uncultured Solirubrobacteraceae bacterium | reverse complement strand
ATCTCTCGCCGTCCAGGGCGCGGGCGAGATCCAGCGACCCGAGGAGCCGGTCGAGGGTCGCGCCCAGTGGCAGCTCGACGAGCGGCGCCGGCTGATCGCCGTCGCGGGTGGGCAACAGCGGCGCGAGCGCGCGCACCGCCGTCGTCTTGGCCGTGCCGCGCTCACCGCGGACGAGCACGCCGCCGATCCGGGGGTCGACGGCGGTGACCAGCAGCGCCTCCACGAGCGCCGGCTGGCCGACGATCGCGCTGAGCGGGAACGCGGACGGCGGCATGATCACGGGGACGCTCATCGCGCCGACGCCTCCTCCAGCTCGCCCTCGAGGGCGAGGTAGCGGCCGCGGATCGCCCCCAGGGTCTCCGTTGACGGCGCGTTCCACATGCCGCGGTCGGCCGCCTCCAGAAGCCGCTCGGCGATCGCCCGTGCCGCCCACGGGTTGGACTGCGACATGAACGCGGCGAGGTCGGGGTCGAGCAGGTACTTCTCGGCGACCTGTTCATACATCCAGTCCTCGGCGACGCCGGTCGTCGCGTCATAGCCGAACAGGTAGTCGACGGTGGCGGCGAGCTCAGCCGCACCCTTGTAGCCGTGGCGGACCATCGAGGCGATCCAGCGGGGGTTGGCGACCCGCGCCCGGAACACCCGGCGTGTCTCCTCGGTGAGCGTGCGCACCCGCACCCGGGTCGGGTCGGAGGAGTCGCCGAGGTAGGCGGCGGGCTCGGTGCCGCGCAGCGCCCGCACGGTCGCGATCATCCCGCCGTGGTACTGGTAGTAGTCGTCGGAGTCGAGGATGTCGTGCTCACGCGAGTCGACGTTCTTCACCGCCACCTCGATGCGCCCGTAGCAGTCGCGCATCGCCTCCGCGGCCCCCTCGCCGGCGAGGCCCCGGCCGTAGGCGTAGCCGCCCCACGCCTCATAGACGGCCGCGAGGTCGGCGTCCCCGCGCCAGTCACGGGAGTCGAGCAGCTGCAGCAGGCCCGCCCCGTAAGTGCCGGGCTTTGATCCGAACACCCGGGTCGTGGCCCGCCGCCACGCGGCGGCCTCGCCGAGCTCGCCGGCGAGGCGGGCGGCGTCGGCGCGGGCGTGGGCGGCGACGGGATTGTCGGCGTCGGACTCGTGCAGCGCGGCGACCGTCGCGACCGCGTCGTCGAGCAGCGCGACCAGGTGGGGGAACGCGTCGCGGAAGAACCCGGAGATGCGGATGGTGACGTCGACCCGCGGGCGGCCCAGCTCCTCGAGCGGGATCACCTGCAGGCCGGTCACCCGCCGTGACTCGCGGTGCCAGGTGGGACGCACGCCGAGCAGCGCGAGGATCTCGGAGACGTCGTCGCCTCCGGTGCGCATCGCGGCCGTCCCCCAGGCGACGAGGCCGACCATCGCCGGCAGCTCGCCGGTCTGTGCGAGGTGGCGCTCGAGCACCGCGTCGGCGAGGCGCACCCCGGTCTCATAGGAGAGCTCCGAGGGCAGGGACCGGGGGTCGACGGAGTAGAAGTTGCGCCCGGTCGGCAGCACGTCCAGCCGGCCGCGGGTCGGAGCGCCGGAGGGGCCGGAGGGGACGTGGCGGCCGTGCAGCGCGCCGAGGATCGCGTCCAGCTCGTCGGTGGTGGCACGGATGCGGGGGACGATCTGCTCACAGGCGAAGCGCAACGCCGCGGTCACCGACGCGTCGGCGCGGCCGAGCACCCGCTCACAGACGGCCGCGGCGTCGTCCGGCCGCCAGCCGCCGGCGGCGAGGCCGTCGAGCAGCGCCATGTGGGCGTCCTCGAGGCGGTCGACGACGTCGCCGGCGCTCGCGCCAGGTCCCGGGAAGCGGGCGAGCAGCTCACCCGGCGCGTCGGGCAGCGGGCGGCCGGCGTCGGCGGTGAGCGCGGGCTCGTCGAGGCCGAACGCGCCGCCGACCGCGCCGCGCAGGCCGGGCACCTCGCCGGAGCCCAGGCGCCCGATCGCCGACACGAGACCGCGCAGCTGCTCGTCGGCGGGAACGCGACCGAGGATGTGCAGCCCGTCCTTGATCTGGATGTCCTTGACCTCGCACAGGTAGCCGTCGATGTGCTGCACGAGCTCACCCATGTCGTCCGGGCGCTCCTCGATCTCCAGGTCGGCCTGCAGGTTGGCGTCCTGCACGGCGGTCCAGATGCGGGCGGCGAGCGCCGGCAGCTTCGGCGGGTCGAGCACCTCCAGGCGGGCGTACTCGTCCAGCAGCGACTCCAGCTCGGCGAGCTCGTCGTAGGTGTCGGCGCGCATCATCGGCGGCACGAGGTGATCGACGATCAGCGCATGGGCGCGGCGCTTGGCCTGCACCCCCTCGCCGGGGTCGTTGACGACGAACGGGTAGATGAGCGGCATCGCGCCCAGCGCCGCGTCCGGGGCACACGCCGGCGACAGCGCGAGCATCTTGCCCGGAAGCCACTCGAGGGTTCCGTGCTTGCCGAGGTGCACGATCGCGTCCGCGCCCCAGTGGGCGGCGATCCAGTGATAGCCGGCCAGGTAGTGGTGCGTCGGGGGAAGCTCGGGGTCGTGGTAGATCCCGACCGGATCCTCGCCGTAGCCGCGCGGCGGCTGGATCGCGACGAGGACGTTGCCGAGCTCCAGGCCCGCGATCACGAAGTCGCCGGTCTCGGGATCGATGTACTGGTCCCCGGGCGGGGGTCCCCACTTCGCCTCGACCGACTCGCGCAGCGCCGTGGGCAGCGTCTCATACCAGGCCAGGTAATCGGCCAGCGACAGCCGCAGCAGCGCCTGCGTGAGCTGCGCGTCGGTGAGGAACTCGGGGTCGTGGCCGCCGGTCTCGATCAGGGCGTGCATGAGCCCATCACCGGTCTCGAACTCGTGGCTGACGTCCATGCCGTCCTGCTCGAGGCGCGCGAGCAGCGCGATCGCGCTCGCCGGCGTGTCGAGCCCCACCGCCATGCCGATCCGGGCGTGCTTGGTGGGAAAGCTGGTGAGCAGCAGCGCGACGCGCCGGTGCGCCGGGGCCAGCGTCCGCAGCCGGGCGTGGCGGACCGCGAGCGTCGCCACCCGGGCACAGCGTTCGGGGTCGGCGACGTAGCGCGGCACCGGCACCCCGACGGGGGAGTCGACCCCGTCGCGCTCCTTGAAGGAGATGACCCCGGCGAGCAG
>CAZZWJ010000343.1:0-3122 GCA_964657875.1 uncultured Solirubrobacteraceae bacterium | reverse complement strand
CGGTCTTGCCCGCGCGCGGACCACCGGCGATCGTCACCCGTGAGCCGCGACCGAACGGCGTGAGCCACTCGATCGCCTTCAGCGTCGGGTCCTCGGAGCCGACCTTGATCCGCTCGCTGGCCGGCGCGCACGGGAGATCGTCGAAGCGCACGGTGTCGGCCTGCTCGGAGGCGGGCCGGCCGTTGATGGTCTCGATCCGGATCAGCGATGCGAAGCGCTCGGAGCGGCGCGGCTCGCGCTTGGGGCCGGAGACCGTGTCACCGGACACGAGCTCACAGCGCTTCACCTGCGCCGAGGAGATGTAGACGTCACCGTCGGAGGGCTCGGTGCCGGACACGCGCACGAAGCCCGAGCCGTTGGCGAGCAGATCGACGACGCCCTCGACGGTCTCCGAGGCCGTGCCGTCGCGATCACGCGCGGCGGCGGGCGCCGGGGCATCGGTCGGGCGGGGGGTCTCGGCGGCGTCGGTCGCGTCGGGCGCCCCGGCGCCGCGGGTGCGTGAGCGCCGGCTGCGAGTCGCCTTGACCGGGGTCTCGGCGGAATCGACGTCGGTGGTCTGGGACTGCGTGACCTCGGCGTCGATGTCGTCGGTCGGCGACTTCACGCGCGAGCGCGCCCGGGCGCGGCGCGGCTTGGGAGTCTCGTCCGCGTCGTCGCGATCCTCGGCGGCGGCGGACGACGGGGCGGGCGTCGACTCCGCGTCACCGGTCTGGTCCTCGTCACGGGCGGCGCTCGTGCGACCGCGGCCGCCGCGACGGCCTCGGCGCCGGCGTGAGCCGCCCTCCTCCTCGTCGCCGGAGGGCGCGGCCTCGGAATCGGCGTCGGCGGGCGCGTCTGCGGGGGCGGGGACGCCGCCCTGCTTGACGGTGATCGCGTCGATCAGTTCGGGACGACGCAGACGGCGGTAGCCGTCGATCGAAAGCTCGGAGGCGATCGCGTGAAGATCGGCCAGCGGGCTGTCGACCAGGACATTTCGGTCAAGTACGGACATGGGAACTCCTTGGTGGATGATCGGTGGGCTCCCGGTCGCGTTGGGCCAGCGACCGGCGAACTTGCCCCCCAGACGCTAGCGGGTGGCGCCGTCGGTGTCACCGCGCGCCCACCGCAGGCGGTCGGCGACGCTCAATCCGGGGTCGACCGCGACCCGCCCGGACAGCGCGCCCTCGACCGCCAGGAAGTCACTCGCCGCGGCGACGTCATGCAACCGCAGCACGTGAGCACCCGCCCGCACGCCATGGGCGACCGCGCCGAGCGTCCCCCCGAGCCGTTCCCGGGGGGACCGCCCGGTGAGCGCACCCACGAAGTCCTTGCGCGAGACCGCGAGCAGCAGCGGGCGCCCGAGCT
The DNA here is from genome assembly GCA_964657875.1 of uncultured Solirubrobacteraceae bacterium. Lineage (GTDB taxonomy): Bacteria > Actinomycetota > Thermoleophilia > Solirubrobacterales > Solirubrobacteraceae > Palsa-465. Next base: position 1,778 of record CAZZWJ010000343.1, on the reverse strand, counting down.
CGTGCAGATCCCGCAGATGGGCGAGCACGTCGATCGACTGCGCCGGGGTCTTTGAGAAGTCCGGACCGGGGTCGAGCATGATCTGATCGACGGTGACCCCCCGGGCGAGCGCGAGCTCGATGCGCGCCTCCAGAAACCGCCGGACCTCGCCGACGATCCGCCCGTCCAGCGCGCGATCGTGCAGCCGGGTCTTTGGCGGTGCAATCGTATGCATGAGGACCATCGCCGCGCCCGTCTGAGCGCACACGCCGGCGAGCTCGGGGTCGCGCAGCCCGCTCACGTCGTTGACGATGCTCGCCCCGGCGTCGATCGCCGCCCGCGCGACCGCCGGCTTGTAGGTGTCGATCGAGATCCGAGCGCCGAGCTGGGCCCGGATCGCTCGGATCACCGGCACCACCCGCGCGATCTCGGCCTCGGCGTCCACGGCGGGACGGTCGGTCGTCCCCGACTCACCGCCGACGTCGATGAGGGCGGCGCCGTCGCGCAGCTGGGACTCGGCGAGCGCCACCCGCTCGGTGAGCGTCTGATGCAGCCCGGCGTCGGAGAACGAGTCGGGGGTCGCGTTGACGATCCCCATGATCAGCGGGCCGCCGGTCCCGCCGAGGGTGAGGCTGCCGTCGCTGGTGCTCAGCGTGCGCGCCGGAGCGCCCATCCGGGGCCGTGCGCCCTCAGGCGTCGGCGGTGCCGGTGGCGGCGTCGGGCGCCTCCGGCTGACGCGCGGCGACCAGCTGCTTGATCCGGTCGACCGTCGCGTCGGACATGCGGCGGATCTCCCAGTGGGTGAGCTTGATCAGCCGCATCGGGGAGGTGGCGACGACATCGGCGCTCCGTGGTCGGCGCTCGATCAGACCGATCTCGCCGATCAGGTCCCCGGCGTTCAACTCGGCGAGCACCGTGCCACCCTGCCTCACCTCGGCGGTGCCCTCCTCGATCGCGATCAGCTCGGTCGCGAAGTCGCCCTGCTTCATGAGCACCTCACCTGCGGCGGCGCTCGTCTCGGTGGCAAACGCGGCCAGGCGTCGTGACTCCTCCGGTGAGAGCTCGGAGAAGATCGTGATCGCGGAGAGACGGGCGGCGTCCATGAAACGTGACCCTACCTGGTTTCAGAGGGCCTGAACCTCGGCCGTGATCTCACTCACGGACGCCTTCGCGTCACCGAACAGCATCGAGGTCTTGGGGTCATAGAAGAGCGGGTTGTCGATCCCGGCGAAGCCGGAGGCCATCGAGCGTTTGAGCACGATCACGGCGCTGGAACGGTCGACCTCGAGGATCGGCATTCCGTAGATCGGGGAGCCGGGCTCGTTCTTGGCCGCCGGATTGGTGACGTCGTTGGCGCCGATGATGAGCGTCACGTCGGTGCGTGAGAACTCGGGGTTGATGTCGTCCATCTCGCGCAGCAGGTCATACGGGACGTCGGCCTCGGCGAGCAGCACGTTCATGTGGCCGGGCATCCGGCCCGCGACGGGATGGATCGCGTACTTGACCTCGACGCCCTTGGCCTCCAGGGCTCGCTCGAGCTCACGCACCGCGTGCTGGGCCTGGGCGACCGCCATCCCGTAGCCGGGCGCGACGACGACCTGGCGGGCGTAGGAGAGCTGGATCGCGACGTCGGCGGCGCTCGTCGCCCGCACGACGCCACCGTCGGCACGGGCGTCTGCACCTCCGGCCGGGGCGTCGACCGCCCCACCGAATCCACCGGCGATGATCGACGGCACCGAGCGGTTCATCGCCTTGGCCATCTGATCGGTGAGGATCGTGCCCGAAGCGCCGACGATCAT
>CAZZWJ010000342.1:0-3164 GCA_964657875.1 uncultured Solirubrobacteraceae bacterium | reverse complement strand
CGCGGCTGCGCATCGCGACCATCGACCTCGAGGGGTCGTGCGTCGCCGCCGGGCTGGACGACCCGTGGCTGGTGGCGCACCTGCGTGACCGCGGCCTCTCCGACGGCCTGTTCACGGTGCTGCGCGGTGAGCATGACCGCGTCGGGGTGATGATGGTCGGTGGTCGCTCAGGCGTCATGGACGCCTTCGGTCCCGACGACGTCAAGCTGTTTGAGACGCTCGCGACGAACACCAGTGTGGCCCTGGAGAACGAGCGGCTGGGTCGGACGGTGTGGCAGATGACCAAGCTGCAGGGCGAGCTCGAGCATCAGGCCTCTCACGACTCCCTCACCGGCCTCGCGAACCGCGCGCGGTTCTCCGAGCGCCTCGGGGTCGCCCTGGCCCGCGGTGCCGACGAGGCGGCGGTCATCTTCATCGACGTCAACGACTTCAAGATGGTCAACGACACGCTCGGGCACGCCGCGGGCGACGACCTGCTCGTCGCCATCGCCGGACGGCTGAGCGACTGCGTGCGCCCGACCGACACGCTCGCGCGGTTGGGCGGCGACGAGTTCGCGGTCCTGCTCGCCGACCGACCTTCGCAGGAGCAGGCGGTCGAGATCGCCCAGCGCATCGATAGCCGGATGGAGGAGCGCTTCGGGATCGGCGGGCGCACCCTCAGCGTCTCGGCGAGCATCGGGATCGCGCTCGGCGACTCCGCGGGCGTGAGCAGCGAGGAGCTGATCCGCAACGCCGACCTCGCCATGTACCGGGCCAAGCAGACCAAGACCGACGGCTATGAGCTCTTTGAGGCCGGCATGGAACTGCCGGTGCTCCACCACCACAGCCTGCGTGAGCAGCTGCGAGAGGCCACCCGCCGCGACGCCTTCGCCGTGCACTACCAGCCGATCGTCGACCTGCAGACCGGGCGGGTCAGCGCCCAGGAGGCACTCGTCCGCTGGCCGGACGGTCCGCGCGGCAACGTCGCCCCGGCGTCGTTCATCCCGGTTGCCGAGGAGCTGGGCGTGATCGTCGCGATCGGGCGCCAGGTGCTCGCTCGGGCCTGCCGCGACGCGGTCCGCTGGGACGCCGCCCACGACCGCGGCGCCGCCGTCCACGTCAACCTGTCCCCGGTGGAGCTGGGCGACCCGGGCTTCCTGGACGGAGTCCACACGGCACTTGACCACAGTGGCCTCGCCCCGCAGCGACTCGTGCTGGAGATCACCGAGGGCGTCGTGCTCAGCGACCCGGCGGGCTGCATCGAGATCCTGCAGGGACTGCGTCGCCTCGGCGTCCAGATCGCCCTTGACGACTTCGGCACCGGCTACTCGTCGCTCAGCCACCTGCGCGGCCTGCCGCTGGACTGGCTGAAGATCGGAGCGCCATTCGTCGACGACATCGGGCCCGGCGGCGCCAACCGTCCGTTCATGCAGATGATCCTCGACCTCGCGACGAGCCTGCAGCTGCGGGTCGTCGCCGAGGGCATCGAGACCGAACGCCAGATGGATGAGCTGCGGGGCATGGGATGCGGCTACGGCCAGGGCTTCCACCTCGGCCGACCCGCTGAGAGACCGCTCGGCGCCGCCCCGGTCACCAGCCTCCGCGCTCATGCGGTGACGCGGTGATCAGCGCCGGCGGCGGGTGAGCAGCCGGCGGGCGCCGCGGCCGAGCAGGTAGGGCATCGCCCCCAGGCTGAACAGGATGCGGGTGGCGGTGACCACCGCGATGGTGACCACGCACGCGCCGAGACAGCAGAGCGCGATGAGCAGGATCGCGAGCCCGTGGCCGTCGGTGTCGTAGAGGTGGACGGAGACGTACACGGTGAATCCGGCGATCACCAGCGCGGCCACGACGAGGAACAGCCGGGGCCGCAACGGCAGCTCGGAGGCCGGTCGCAGCCCCACCTGGCGGGCGGGGCGCGCCGCCGGACGGGCGGGGGGCGACGGCTGGCTGCCGAGTCGCAGATCGCCTCCGGGGTCGCTCATCCCCGTCGCCCGTCCCGGGCGCGGACGGTGCTGACCGTGCATCGACCAGCAGGCGCTTGAGATCGACGGCTCATCGGGGTCACCGTAGCGTCCCCCACCGGTGGCGCGGAGGACCTCAGACCCGGGCCACCCGGCCGCGGCTAATCGGAGGTGGCGGCGTCCCGCATGAAGCTGAGCACCTGCTCCTGCACTGGTGTGATCGACGGGTCCCGGCCCAGGGCGACGATCTCCCCCGCCTTCGCGTTGCTGGCCAGGCGGATGTCGGGACCGTCCCCGGCGGTCACCTCGGCCATCGCCCAGCGTCCGAACGTCCGCGGCGCGACGGTCTGCTGCACGAGCTTCACCCGGTCGTGGCGACTGTCGGCGCGGATCACCTCGAACAACTGGCGGACCTCACTCTCGGCACCTTCCAGCGCCTGCACGAAGACGCCATCGGAGACCATCAGGGCACCGGTGATCTCATGCCCGCGGTTGTGACGCCGCGCGGAGGTGAAGATCGAGGCGAGCTGCGATGAGCGGTCGACCGAGTCGATCAGGCTGTGACTGCGGTAGATGAGCCGGAACACCGACTCCGCGACGTCACCGTCGCTGGACGACTCTGTGGGCATGGATCCTCTCCTGGTGATCGACGAAGGCACGGGTCGCGACCGTTGGCGCCGGCGGGCCCGAGGGTCACTCACTATCAGCCGGCGGGGGCGACGATCAACTTCAGCGGGCTTTTGCAATTTGCTGCCGCGCGGGCGCCAGGCCCGACCCGGGGCCGCGCACGTCAATTTCGACAGCGGGCACGGTACACTCACGCCCCACGCGCGAGTTTTCGTCGGGCGGCCCAACGGGCCGAACGCCTAAGAAACGTCCGGCCTCAGGGAACGGTTCGACCGCAGTCTTCACGCCTTGCTCGTCCCTGAGGTTCGTGGCTCAAGGGTGAAGACGAGATAGGGGGCCGGCGATGACCGGTGTCAAGGAACCGCAGCGCGAGCAGTCCGTATCGGCGCAGATCTCCAACCTGGTCGTACGACTGTTGCATACCTACACCGGCCGGGGACCGACCAAGGCATGGACCTCGATCACCGACGACCTGGTCACGGTGCTCCTCCGTGACCAGCTCACCAAGGCCGAGCAGAGCCTGGTCGCCGAGTCCCGGTCCGAGCTCGTGCTCGAGATGCGCCAGGCGTTTCAGCAGACGATGCGAGGTGAGCT
>CAZZWJ010000341.1:0-3189 GCA_964657875.1 uncultured Solirubrobacteraceae bacterium | reverse complement strand
CTCGGGGAAGTTGTGGCCCGTGTCGACGTGCATCAGCGGGAACGGGAACGGACCCGGGCGGAACGCCTTCTCGGCGAGGCGCAGCAGCACGATCGAGTCCTTGCCGCCGCTGAACAGGAGCACCGGCCGCTCGAACTCGGCGGCGACCTCCCGGAAGATGTGGATCGACTCGGCCTCCAGGGCCTGCAGGTGGGAGAGCTCGTAGTTCATGCGACGTGGATCCCGCACTCGGTCTTGTCCTCGCCGACCCAGCGTCCCTCGCGACCGGCGCCCGGCCGCGTGCACGGCGCGCAGCCGATCGACTCATAGCCCTCGTCGTGCAGCGGGTTGTAGGGCAGGTCGTGGGCGAAGATGTAGTTCCAGACGTCCTTCTCGGTCCAGTCGGCGAGCGGGTTGAGCTTCCAGATCCCGCGCCGCTCGTCGCGCTCGAGCTTGGGCGCGGCCGCCCGGGTCGGCGACTGCTCCCGGCGGATCCCGGTCACCCAGGCGTCGACGTCGGACAGCGCCCGCTCCAGGCCCGCGACCTTGGCCGCCCCGCAGCAGTGCTCCTGGGTCCACGGCGCGTCGGGGCTGCGGGCGTCCATGACCTCGATCTCGGCATCGGGGAAGCGCTCGGCCATCGCCTTCCAGGTGGTGAGCGTCTCGGGGAAGAGCACGCCGGTGTCGATCACGAACGCCCGGAATCGATTGCGCCCATCCCCCCGGCCGGCGACGGCCTCGGAGAGCAGATGAAAGAGCACCGACTCCTCCTTCTGAAAGGAGCAGGCGAGCGTGAGCCGCGGGGCGAACGTCTCGACGCCGTAGGCGATCACGTCGGCCGCGGTCGCGCTCTCCATGTCAGGTGCGACAGCGCTCACACCGCGCACTCGCCCTCACCGCGCTGGACCTCGAAGGGGGATTCGCGGTTGTAGTCGATGAAGTAGTTCATGTTCTCGAGGCTGAACTCGACGGGCAGGGTGAGGTCCTTGACCAGGGCCTCGAACGCCGACGACCCGACCCGCTGGGCGAAGTCGTGGAACGTCTCGTCGGTGAGGCGGTCAGCTTCATAGAAGCGTAGCCACCGCTGGACCGCATCCGGGACCCGCTTGGCCGGCAGCCGCGCCTTCAGCCGTGTGCCGTAGACGACCTCTCCGCCCTCGTAATGACCCCCGACGTGGGCGATGTAGGCGGGGATGGTGCGCTCCCCGACCTTGATCGAGGCGCCGTAGAAGCCGATGTCGGCGATGTGATGCTGGCTGCAGCCGTTCGGGCAGCCGCTCATCTTCACGTGGACGCGACGGGTGAGCGGATCCTCGATCGCCATCTCGGTGAGCCGCGCCGACACCGCCTGGTTGAGCCCCATCGAGCTCGTGATCCCGAGCTTGCAGGAGTCGGTGCCCGGGCAGGAGACGACGTCGGTGACCTCGTCGGCGCCGGCATCGCCGAGACCGATCTCGCTCAGCGCCCGCCACACCTCGTAGGTCGACTCATCACGGACCCAGCGCAGGACGACGTTCTGGTGAGCCGTCGTCCGCGCGAAGCCGCCGCAGTAGCGCCGCATCACGTCGGCGAGCCCGCGCAGCTGCTCGGGGGTGAGATCGCCGCGCTGGACCTTGACCTCGACGGTGACGAACCCGGGTTGACGCTGGGCGGCGACGTTGGAGGCGGCGAAGCGCTCAAACGCCCGCCGGTCGCCGTTGGGCGACGCGAATCCCGATCCCGGTACCGGCGGCGCGAAGACCGCCTCGTCGATCTCGTAGCGGATCTCGTCGAGGGAGAAGTCGCGCTCGGCGACCCACTCGCCGGCGAGCTCCTCCTCGACCAGCTCGCGGAAGGCGTCGATGCCGATCTTGTCGACGAGCACCTTGATCCGAGCGCGGGCGCGATTGACGCGCAGGAAGTCCTGGCGGTCGAAGATCCGCGCGACCGCCTCGGTGACCTTGAGGTAGTCGCCGTTGTCGAGCTCCACGAACTCATACAGCGTCGGCGCGATCCGGGGCATGATCGAGGTGCCGCCGCCGACCCGGATCTCGACGCCGCGCACGCCGTTGCGCTCGCGCGGGATGAACGCGATGTCATGGATGCCGGTGATCGCGTTGTCGGCGTCGGTCGCGGTGAACGCGGTCTTGATCTTGCGGGGCATCGCCTGGGTCGTGGGGTGGCGCACGAAGTACCGGACGTAGGCGCCCGCGTAGGGGGTGATGTCGAACAGCTCGCCCTCCAGCGTGCCCGCGCGCGGGTCGCCGGTGACGTTGCGCATCGTGTTGCCGCAGCCCTCGCGCGACGAGAGGCCGGTGTCGGCCAGCTCACGCATCACCTCGGTCATGTCGGTGAGCGGCACGTGATGCATCTGGATGTTCTGACGGGTCGTCACGTGGCCCTTGCGCAACGGCACGTAGCGATCGATCACGCTCGCGAACGCGTCGAGCTGATCGGGGGTGACGCCGCCCATCGGCAGCTTGACCCGGATCATCTGCACGTCGGGCTGGCGCTGGCCGTAGACGCCCTGCTTCAGGCGAAACTTGATGAAGTCGGTCTCCTCCAGATCGCCGCGCAGAAAGCGAGTGGACTCGGTGTCGAAGTCGTCGAACTCGCGCTCGAGGATCGGGATCACGTGCCCGGGCACGTTCTCGACGACCTCTGGATTCTCGCGCGAACCGGCGCGGGGTGCAGTCTGGGACATCACGGATCCTTTCGCTGGCGAGAGTCCATCGCCAGTGAAACTACCAAAACCCGATCCGAATAAACCCTATTTGATCGGTGGGGTTTGGCGAGGCCGTCGCGGCGGCAGATCCACGGGCCGGTTTCAGGCCCAGGGCACGGGCAGCGCGGGCCGGCGGGCCACCCCCTCGCGCAGGGAGGCCTCCAGCCACGCCGAGGGCGGCGGGGGCGCCACGGCAACCGGTGTCCGGTCGCGCAGGAACTGCTCGATCGCGGCGACGACGGCCGCGGCTTCGTGGGCGGTGGCGCCGGGGGTGGAGACGGAGATCGCAGGACGGTCGGGCATCGCCCCGCGCAGGCTACCGGCGGTGGCGCCGGGCCGTCCGCGCGACCGGTACCCGAGCGCTGACGCGGAGATCGAGGCGGGCGGTGGTCGCGGTGCCCGAGCTGCCGGACACCTCGATGCGCACCGTCCGGCGCCCGGGGCTGCGCGGGGTGCCGGTAATCAGGCCGCTGCGGGGCTCGATGCGCAGACCCCGCGGCAGGCCG
>CAZZWJ010000340.1:0-3193 GCA_964657875.1 uncultured Solirubrobacteraceae bacterium | reverse complement strand
GGCCGATCGGGATCATCGAGTCGATCGCCTTCAGGCCGGTGAGCATCGGCTCGGTGACCGGCTGGCGCTGGACGACGCCGGGGGCCTTGTGCTCGACCGGCCGGGTCGCGGTGGTCTCGATCTCGCCCTTGCCGTCGAGCGGGTTGCCGAGCGGATCGACGATCCGGCCGAGCATCGCGTCGCCGACGGGGATCTCCAGCAGGCGACCGGTGCGCTTGACCGTGTCGCCCTCCGAGACGTGCTCCCACTCACCGAACAGCACGACGCCGACGTTGTCGGACTCGAGGTTGAGCGCGAGCCCGGTGACCCCGTGGGGCAGCTCGAGCATCTCGAACGACATGCAGTTCTCCAGGCCGTGGACGCGGCAGATGCCGTCGGCCACCGAGAGCACGGTCCCGACCTCGGTGAGCTCGGCCTGACCGGGGTCGATGCCCTCGATGCGACTCTTCAGGATCGAGGTGATCTCGTCGGGGTTGATCTGCATGTGGTGGTTGGCTCCCTTGACAGCGCGGCGCTAGGCCTGCGCCACTTGCTTTCTCAGTTGTTCCAGACGGGCGCGGATCGACGCGTCCATGATGACATTGCCCACGCGCAGGACGATCCCGCCGATGATGTCGGGGTCGACGACGCTGGAGAGCTGGATGTGGCGGTCGACCTGGGTGCCGATCCGGTCCACGAGGCTCTGGGTGGTCTGATCGTCCAGCGCGACCGCACTGACGATCTGCACCGGCAGCAGCTTGCGCGCCCCGTCCCAGAGTGAGTCGAACTCGGTGCGGATGCGGAAGATCGCCGGCATCCGGTGACGCTCGATCAGCGCCTGCAGGAAGTTGTCGAGCTCCGGGCTGGGATCGGTGACCGCCCGCTCCAGACCCGCCTTCTTCTCGGCGGCCGAGAAGTACGGCGAGAAGAAGAACACCGCGAGCTCGCGGCTGTCGTGCATCGCCTGGGTGAATTCGGCGAGCTGATCATGGACGGTGTCGAGCATGTCCCGCTCGTCGGCGACCTCGAACAGCGCCCGCGCGTACACCTGGGCGATCTCCTCCATCTAGTTCGACCCCTCCACGGCGCCGCTCAGCGCGCTGAAGTCCAGCTCGGCCATCGCCTCGTCGATGAGCCGGCGCTGGTCCTCTTCGGTGAGCACCTTGCGGGTCATCTTCTCGGTCGCCATCACGGTCAGGTCGGCGACCTCGCGGCGGATCTCCTGGATCGCGCGGCGGGTCTCGGCCTCGATGTCACGCCGGGTCTGCTCGAGCATCCGGTCGCGGTTGATGCGGGCCTGGTCCTGAGCGCTCTGCTCGTGCACGTCGGCCGCCTTGCGGGCACGGGCGATGATCTCGTCGGCCTGACCGCGGGCCTCCTTGAGCCGCTCGCGGTAGTCGGCGAGCAGCTGATCGGCCTCCTGGCGTTGGCGCTGGGCGGCGTCGATCGAGTCCTCGATCGTCTTCGCGCGGGCGTCGAGGGCGGTGATGATCGCCGGATACACGTACTTGCGCAGGACGAAGAACGAGATGAAGAAGACGACCAGCACCCAGACCATCAGCCCCACGTTGGGGGTGATCAGGAACGAGCCGCCGGCGGCGAACGGGAGATGTGCGGCGAGAGCCTGCATATCGGCCTAGAGGAAGAAGGCGATGAACCCGCCGACCAGGCCGTAGAAGAAGCACGCCTCGGTGAGCGCGAACCCGAGCCACTGATCGCGCTCGATGTCGGCGCGCAGCTCCGGCTGACGGGTCTTGGCCTGGATCGAGGCGCCGAACACGGAGCCGATTCCGGCGCCCGCACCCGCGGCGCCGCCGCCGGCGCCCGCGCCGAGCGCGATCGCGCGGCCGGCATCCTGGGCGTTGGTGACGCTCGAGGCCGCGAACGAGATCACGGGATGGAAGATGGAGAAGAAGCTCAACAGCATGGCGGTTCGACGACTCCTTTAGTGGCTTTAGTGCGTCTCGGAGACCGCGCTACCGACGTAGATCGCGGTGAGGATCGAGAAGATGAATGCCTGCAGGCCGGCGATGAGGACGGCCTCGAACAGGAAGATGACGACGCCGGCCGGCAGCAGCGCCCATGAGATCACGGTGTTCCCGGTGAGGACGCCGAGCTCGCCGCCCATGAACGCGATCAGCAGGTGGCCGGCGAGCAGATTGGCCCACAGCCGGACGGTGAGCGAGATCAGGCGCAGGAAGTAGGAGAGGATCTCGATCGGGAACACGAGGAACCGGATTCCGCCGCTGACCTCGGGCATCAGGCTCTTGACGTAGCCGAACGCACCGTGCTTCTTGATGCCCTCGTAGGTGAAGGCGATGAACACGACGAGACCCAGCATGAGCGGATAGGCGACGTTCGTGTCCGCGGCGTAGATCTGAAACGACGGGATGTGCGCGCCGAAGACGTTGAACGTCTCCCCCGAGTCGACCGGCAGCGGGACGTAGCCGATCAGGTTGGAGACGAGGATGAAGATGAACAGCGTCGCGATGATCGGGAAGTACTTGCGCGACATCGTCCGGTCCATCGAATCGTCGGACATGGAGCGCGTGAGGTTGTAGAACATCTCGATCGCGACCTGGAGGCGGCCGGGGCGCTCCTTGAGCCGCTTGGCCATGTAGAGCATCACGCCGACCGTGATCGCCGCCGCGAGCAGCACGTACAGCACGCCCTTGTTGAAGGCGATCGGGCCGGCGCTGAACCAGGTGTTGAGCTTGAACTCGTCGGTCGGCGAGAACACGCCGTTCGCGACCGCCGGAGCCTTGTCGGCGCCGAAGCCGACGATCGCGACGAAGAAGATGATCCCGCCGAACCAGACGCCGCCGACGGCGAGCAGCAGCTTGCGGGCGGTGCTCATGCCCTCCAGGCGATGGCTGACCGCGCTCATGCGACGCTCCGGGGCTCCGGCGGACCGGAGAACAGCTTGATCACGAACACGATCGTGTAGGCGCAGAAGATGAACAGCGCCGCGGTGAGACCGTCCGGGCGCCCGCCGGCGACGCCGGCGACGACGATTCCCGCGGCCAGCAGCCAGATCCGCCCGAAGCGCTCGAACAGGCCGACCGTCACCTGCTGGCGCGGGGTCCGCATCGAGTCGGCCCAGCGACGGTCGACGAGCCCGACGACGCGCTGCAGGATCCAGGTGCCGGCCCCGATGAGTGCGCCGAGCGCGGGAGCCCCGGCGGCGATCGCGACGATCGCGGCGACGACGACG
>CAZZWJ010000339.1:0-3212 GCA_964657875.1 uncultured Solirubrobacteraceae bacterium | reverse complement strand
CACCGATGCGGAGACGAACAGGTGCTCGACGCCCGGTGACAACGGCAGGCGCAGTCCGTGCTCGAGGTCGAGGATGCCCCGGCTGCGGGCGCTCAGCAGCGCGGCGAACGGCCGCGTCTCGGGCAGCCGCCCGAGGGCGCGCTCGGCGGCCGCGGCGGCGCGGGCGAGCGGCGCCCCCTCGTGGGGGACGCTCAGACCGACCGTCCGCCGCACCCGCTCAGCCCACGGCTCGCCGTGACCGTGGTGGCAGGCGGCGCGGATGACCAGCCCGCCCATCGAGTGACCGACGAGCGTGATCTCGTCGATCGCGGTCGGCCACTGCGCCACCATCGCCGCCAGGGCGTCGGCGAGCCCCCGGCCCGCCTCCGGCACCGCGAGGCCCGAGTTGTAGCGGGCGTAGACGGGGGTGATGCCGTGGTGGGCGGCGAGCGCCTCGCCGTAGCCGGGGCGTCGCCACGCGAGCTCGGTCTCACCGAGACCGTGGACGAACACGGCGATCCGGGGGGTCGGGGCACGGCGCGGGTCGACGATCAGGGAGGTCGGCGTGGCGAGGACCGAGCCCTGCGCGGCGAGCCGGTCACCCCAGGCGCCCCCGATCGCCCCGAGGATCACCCGTCCACGCGCCGAGGACCCGAGCGGACGGGCGCCGGGCGCCCGGGTGAGCGCCCCGCCGACCCCGCCGGCGCGCAGGGCGACGGCGGTGATCAGGCCGGTCGCGGCGTAGGACCCGCGAGAGATCTCGTCATGGGCGGCGCGCACCGGCGCGACCGGCACGCGCAGCGTGCCGAGCGCCGTGAACACCCGGCGGGAGATCGCCTGATGGACGTCACGGGCGATCGTCGTCACCCCGACCGCCCCTTCGCCGGTGAGCTCGGCGAGCGCGCGGACCTCGTCGGCGCGCATCGTTCCGGCTGGTTAGGCCGGGGTCGCGGCCGTGATCTCGGCGTACGCCTCGGCGAGACGACGCACGCCCTGCTCGATCTGCTCCGGGGTGACCCCCGAGTAGGCGAGGCGGAAGGCCGAGCCGGCACCCTCGAGCACGAAGTCCGAGCCCTTGACGAACTGGACGCCGCGCTCGGCGGCGGCGTCGAACAGGGCATCGACATCGGTGCCGGCGGGCAGGTCGACCCACAGGAAGTAACCGCCCTCGGGGGCGACGAAGCGGGCGTCGGGAAGATGCTCGGTGAGCGCGTTGCACAGCGTCTCGGAGCGCTCGCGCAGCGCCTCGCGGATCTTCGCGATCGACGTGTCGATGCGGCCCGAGCGACAGAACTGGTTGACGATCCCCTCGGCGACCATGTTCGGCGAGACGTACGTCGAGGTGGCGAGCGTGGCGATCTGGGCGATCAGATCGGCGGGACCGACGAGGTAGCCGGTGCGGATTCCGGGACACACCGTCTTTGAGAACGACGAGGCGTAGACGGTGACGTCGGGCGCCATCGACAGCATCGTGGGCAACGACTCCCCCGCGAAGCGCAGGGTGATGTACGGATCATCCTCAAAGAGCACGAACCCGTGGGTCCGGGCGAGCTCGATCAGCCGCTCGCGCTTGGCCATCGACAGCGTGTAGCCGGCCGGGTTCTGGAAGTTGGGGATGATGTGCGCGATCTTGGGCTGGGCACCGGCCGCGAGCACGCGCTCCAGCGCGGCGACGTCGATGCCGTCGGGCTCGAGCTCGACCATCCGCACGTCGGCGTGGCGGTTGCGCAGCGACAGCAGCGTGCGGTCATAGGTCGGCAGCTCGGTGATCACCGTGTCGCCGTCGGCGACGAGCGCGTCGAAGAGAAACGCGTCGGCCTGCATGGAGCCGTTGGTGACGAGCACCTGCTCGGGAGCCACCCCGTGGTACTCGGCGATCCACGCGCGCAGCGGCACGTAGCCGACCGAGGTGCCGTAGGCGGTCATCCGGGCGGCGTCGGCGTCGAACGCCTCCTGGGCGGACGCCTTGAGGCCCTCGACATCGACGATGTCGAGCGACGGGGCACCGCGGGCGAAGGAGATCGTGTCGGCCATCGCCTGGAGGGTACTCAGCGAACGTCGATACGGACGTCGAAGGCGACCCGATCCCCGGCGAGATACTCACGCGCGGTCGTCGCGCTGACACCCGGCAGCCCGCGCAGGCCTCGCTCGAACGCCCGGACGGCGTCGCCGTCGACGAACGGGCCGGCGGTCACCGACACGTTCGCGGTCGTCATCGCCCGCTGGGCGAGCAGCTCCGCGTACTGGGAGAGGAGATCCCGGTGCAGGCCGAGCAGGCGCTCGTGGGCGTCGCCGAGCTCCCGCAGCTGGGAGATGATCCGCTCCGTGCCGGCCGGCGGGTCGGAATCCGAGACCGGCGAGTCGGCGGCCGTCGGAGCGACCGGGACGCCGGCGGGCGCCGCAGCGCGCAGCGGGGTCGGCGGAGGCAGCGGCGGCGACGGGTCAGTCGGGTCCTCGGGCCCGTCGCCGACCGACTGAAGGCCCGACTGCAGCGAGCGCAGCCGCTCGTCGATCTCGGCCAGACGCTCGTCGAGGATTGACCCCATGGAGGCGAGGCTACCGTCGGACCCGGCGGCAGCGACCCGGCTTCAGCCGCGCAGGAGCGCGACCGCGGCCTCGGCGACCTGGGTGGGGGTGCGCCCGACCCTGACGCCCTTGGCCTCCAGCGCCTGCGCCTTGGCGGCGGCGGTGCCGTGCGAGCCCGAGACGATCGCGCCGGCGTGACCCATCGTCTTGCCGGCGGGCGCCGTGAAGCCGGCGATGTAGCCGATCACCGGCTTGGTCACGTGCTGCTCGATGAAGTCCGCGGCGCGCTCCTCGGCGTCGCCGCCGATCTCGCCGCACATCACGATCAACTCGGTTTCGTCGTCCTCCTGGAACATCCCGATCACGTCGATGAAATCGGTGCCGGGCACCGGATCGCCGCCGATGCCGACGATGCTCGAGTTGCCGAACCCGTCCTGGGCGAGGACGTTGCCGATCTGGTACGTGAGCGTGCCGGAGCGCGAAACGACGCCGACGTTGCCGGGCTTGAAGAACGACGCGGGGATGATCCCGACGCTCGCCTTGCCCGGCGACAGGATCCCCGGGCAGTTGGGGCCGACCAGCCGCGAGCGGCCGTTCTTCTGGATCGTGTTGAAGACGCGCAGCTCGTCGTGGGCGGGGATGCCCTCGGTGATGCAGATGATCAGCTCGATGCCGGCGTCCTCGGCCTCGAGGATCGAGTCGGCGGC
>CAZZWJ010000338.1:0-3213 GCA_964657875.1 uncultured Solirubrobacteraceae bacterium | reverse complement strand
AACCTTCCCAGAGCGGCGGGGGGCGCGGGTCGTGGGTCGTGGGGACCGGGGGTCGTGGCGACGCGGACGAGCTCAGCAGGCCCTCAGGCGCCGGCGGGAGCCGTCTCCCCGGGGGCTACTCGAGGACGCCGAGCAGCTCGCCGACCCGGCAGACGAGCAGCCGCTCCTCCTCGATCTCGACCCACGCACCGGCCGAGGAGGGGAAGACGACGTGGTCGCCGGCCTTGACCGGCATCTTGACGCCGACGTGCTCCCACCAGTCCAGACCGGGACCCACGGCGAGCACGATCCCCTGTTGGGGCGGGGGCTCACTGGACCCCGGGGGCACGAGCAGACCCGAGCGCCGGACGCGATCGGGGTCGAGCTCCTTGATCACGATGCGGTCGAACAGCGGGCGCAGCTGGGAGGGCATCCGGGCGATGATAGGTCCGCGGCCTCCCCACGCCGCGCGACAGCCGCACAGTGCGGATTCGCGCCCCCGATCGGTCCGACGGGGAACCTACGCTCAGTCGATGCGCCTGATCGTCGCCCGCTGCTCGATCGACTACACCGGTCGGCTGACCACCCACCTCGCCGAGGCGACGCGGTTGCTCATGGTCAAGGCCGACGGCACGTTCATGGTGTGGTCAGACCACGGCAGCCAATCGGTGAAGCCGCTGAACTGGATGACGCCCCCGACGGTGATCGAGGAGCTCGAGGGGCCGCCCGCGCAGCTGATCGTGCGCAAGTTCGCGGGGACCAACGTCGACCGCCTGCAGATCGAGCTGCATGAGGTCATCTCCGACACGACCCTCGAGATGGGCTCTCCCGACGCCGACCACTCGCTCGCCAAGGACGGTGTCGAGTCCGACCTGCAGAAGCTGCTCGCCGAGCAGCCGCACTGGTGTGG
Source organism: uncultured Solirubrobacteraceae bacterium (assembly GCA_964657875.1). Taxonomy (GTDB): domain Bacteria; phylum Actinomycetota; class Thermoleophilia; order Solirubrobacterales; family Solirubrobacteraceae; genus Palsa-465. The sequence goes on along the minus strand of CAZZWJ010000338.1, from coordinate 2,324 downwards.
CGAGGGCTTTCGGCTCGTGCGCCGGGAGTGGCCGACCGACATCGGCCCCGTCGATCTCATGTGCCGCGACGCGGCGGATGACTGGATCGCGGTCGAGATCAAGCGCGTGGCCGGGATCGACGCCGTCGAGCAGCTCGCCCGCTATCTCGAGCGCATCCACCTCGACCCCGCGTTCGCCGGCTGCCGAGGCGTGCTCGCCGCTCAGCAGATCAAAGCCCAGGCGCGAGTGCTCGCCCAGGCCCGCGGAATCGAGTGCGTCGAGGTCGACCTCGCGGTGCTGCGCGGCGAACGGGAGCCAGAACTGAAACTCTTCCCGGTATGAGCGACACCTCCGAAGTACTCACCGAGGCCCGTGACCGGGTCCTCGTCATCACGATCAACCGCCCCGAGCAGCGCAACGCGGTCAACGCCGCGGTCGCCGAGGGGATCGCCCACGCCCTGGATCGCCTGGATGGCGACGACGGATTGATCCTCGGGATCATCACCGGTGCGGGCAAGGGGTTCTGCGCGGGCATGGACCTCAAGGGCTTCGCCGCCGGGCAGCGGCCGTGGTTCGAGGACCGGGGCTTTGCCGGGATCACGCGTCGCGCCGCCGTCAAGCCGCTGATCGCGGCCGTCGAGGGTTTCGCGGTCGCCGGCGGCCTGGAGGTCGCGCTCGCCTGCGACCTGATCGTCGCGGCGCGCGGCGCCAAGCTCGGTGTGCCCGAGGTCAAGCGCTCCCTCGTCGCCGCGGGGGGTGGCCTGCTGCGCCTCCCTCGCGTCCTGCCGCGGGCGGTCGCGATGGAGATGGCGCTCACCGGCGACCCGATCCTCGCCGAGCGCGCCCACGAGCTCGGGATGGTCAACCGCCTCGCCGAGCCCGGTGAGGCGCTGACGGTGGCGCTCGCGCTCGCCGAGCAGATCACGCCCAACGCACCCCTGGGGATCATCGGCTCAAAGCAGATCCTCAACGAGTCACTCGACTGGCCCGACGCCGAGTTCTTCGATCGTCAGGAGGCGATCTCCGGACCGATCTTCGATTCCGAGGACGCCCGGGAGGGCGCGACGGCATTTGCCGAGAAGCGCGCCCCGGAGTGGAAGGGCCGCTGACCGGGACGCTCACCCGAACCCTGACGAGTCACGCGCACCCGGGAGCTCACGCGGCGGCCGGTCAGCGTCAGTCCGGACCCCACGCGGTGGCCACGACCCGACGAGGACCGCCGTGGTCACGGTGCTCGCAGAGGTAGATGCCCTGCCAGGTGCCGAGCGCCGGGCGCCCGCCGTTGACCGGGAGCGTGAGCGTCGGGCCCAGCAGCGCGGCCTTGATGTGGGCGGGCATGTCGTCGTCGCCCTCCAGGGTGTGGGTCCAGTACGGCGCCCGCTCCGGGACCGCGGCGTTGAACCAGGCCTCGAAGTCGCGCCGGACGTCGGGCGAGGCGTTCTCGTTGAGCGCCAGCGACGCCGAGGTGTGCTGGATCAAGAGCGAGAGCATCCCGACCTCCAGCTTCCGCAGCTCCGGGAGGGCGCCGATGACCTCACCGGTGATGAGGTGAAAGCCCCGCGGCCGCGGGTCGAAGGTGATCGCCCGCTGGGCCCACATCAGTCGACCGACCCGATCATCCGGGCGACGCGCATGTCGACCCGCTCCCCGCGGAAGGGGACGCCCTCGCGACGCAGCCGCGCCCGCTGACGGGCGCCCTGGGCCAGCGAGCCGTCGGCGCGAACGATTCGATGCCAGGGCAGCGACGGATCCTGGGCGCTCGCGAGCACCGCCCCGGCCAGCCGCGGGGCCCCCGGCGAGACGTCCCCGTAGGTGCGCACGAAGCCCTCCGGGACGGCGCGGACCCGGGCGAGGATCACCGCGGAGCGCTCGGCGACCGGTGCTGCTGGCGGTGCGGGCGTCGCGACCGCAGCCGGAACCGGGGCGGTCACGGTCGGAGCACGATCTTCCCGCGGGTGTGGCCGCCGGCGAGCTCTGAGTAGGCGGCGCGGACCTCGGTGAGTGGATAGGTGGCGGCGATCGGCACCTGCAGCCGCCCGGCGGCCACCAGCCCGGCCAGCTCGGCGAGGACCGCGGCGCTCGCCCCCTGGGCGTTGCCGTCGGTCTTGACCCCACGCGCGGCGGCCGGGAAGTCCACGATCGTGTCGACGCGCTCGGGGGCGACGCCCAGTTCGTCGAGCGCGAGCGCGACATATCCGCCGCCGGCGACGTCCAGGACGGCGTCGACCCCGTCGGGCGCCGCCGCCCGGATCCGCTCGGCCACCCCGTCGCCGTAGGTGACGGGGATGACCTCCAGGCCGCTCAGGAACTCGTGGTTGGCCTCGCTCGCGAGCCCGATGACGCG
>CAZZWJ010000337.1:0-3226 GCA_964657875.1 uncultured Solirubrobacteraceae bacterium | reverse complement strand
TGGCGTGAAACAGGTAGGTCTCCTGGGAGACGACGCCGACCGTCGCCGCCAGCGACGCGAGCGTCACGTCCCGCAGGTCGACGCCGTCGACGGTGACCCGCCCCCGGCTGGCGTCGTACAGCCGCGCGACCAGGTAGCCGAGCGTCGTCTTGCCCGAGCCGGTCTCCCCCACGACCGCGGTCGTGGTCCCCGCTGCGACGTTGAGCGAGATCTGCTCAAGCGTCCACGGTGAGGTGTCGCCGGCGGTCGGGGTCGAGTAGCGAAACCACACGTCGTCGAAGGTGACCTCACCGAGGACCGTCTCGGGGTCGAGCGCCGTCGCGCTCGGCGACTGCTCGATGTCGACCGGAAGGTCCAGGTACTCGAAGATCCGGTCAAACAGCGCCAGCGAGGACTCCATGTCGGCCTGGGTGGAGAGCAGCGAGTTGATCGGGAACAGGAGGCGCGTCTGCAGCGTCGTGAAGGCGACGACGACGCCGATGTTCACGTGCCCGATGAAGCTCTGACCCGCCAGCCAGTAGATGATCGCGGGCTGCACGGCGAAGATGAACTGGATCGTGCCCATCATCCAGCGGCCGGCCATGCGGCTGCGGACCTCGGTGTCGGCGATCACCGCCGACTCACCGGTGAACCGGCGGGCGAGGTCGTCACCGCGGCCCATCGTCTTGCCGAGCAGGATCCCCGACACCGACAACGACTCCGCGACCAGCGCGGACAGGTCGGCGAGCTGGCGCTGCTGGGCGGTGGTGATCCGGCGGCGGACCTTGCCGATCCGGCGCGTCCCCCACACCGACGGGGGAACGAACACGAGGCTGAACAGCGCCAGGCGCCAGTCCAGGAAGCACATCGCGATCAGGGCGGCGATCACCGTCGTCGCGTTGGAGGCGATCGTCGTCGCGGTCGTGGTGAGCACCGAGTCCAGACCGCCGATGTCGTTGGCGATCCGCGACTGCACCTCGCCGCTGCGGGTCCGCGTGAAGAACGCGAGGGACATCTTCTGCAGGTGCGCGTAGACCCCGGCGCGCAGGTCGTGCATCACCTTCTGACCGACGACGTTGGACAGGTAGGTCTGCCACACGCTCGTCGCGTTGGAGAAGATCGCGACCGCGATCATGCCGAGCACGGTGAGCGTGAGCACCGTGTTGTCGTGGCCGACGATTCCCTTGTTGATCGCGTCGCTGAGCAGGAACGGCTGGACGATCGAGACGAGCGCGGCGACGATGATCATCGCCAGCACGATCGTCAGGCGCATCCGGTAGGGCCGGAACAACGCGAGGATCCGGTGGGTGTCGCGCTCGCGGCTGGGGTCCATCAGCGGCGGCGGCTTCTTCGAACCGCCACGCATCGCCTGCATCGCGCCGGTCCCCGGTGTGCCGGCGCTCGCGCCCAGTCCCATTCGTCCGCTGCTCATCGCCCTCATGATTGCGCACTCCCCGTGGCGCCCGGCGCGCCTCACCGGCCGAGGCTCCCCAGCGCCCGGCGTGCGCCTCACCGGCCGACGGGTTGTCTACCCTCCCAGTCGCGATGAACGACGACTGGCGCGTACGCGTCGACCTGCAGGACGAGGGCTTCGCCCACCGGCTCGGCGAGAGCCTCCAGGCCGCGGAGCTCGAGAGCGACCTGCGTCGCTCCTACGCCGACCGCGTCGTCATCTCGATCGTCGGTGGCGAGGTGTTCCTCTACGCGCCCGACCGCGCTCAGGCGCAAGCCGCCCAGACGCTCGTCGAGCGCGTCGCCGCCGAGCGCGGCTGGCATCTGCGCACCGAGTTGCGCCGCTGGCACCCGCAGGCCGACGTCTGGGAGGACCCCGAGAATCCGCAGCCGGGCGACGGCGCCCAGTCCGCCGCCGAGGACGAGATCCGCAACGCCGGCGAGCGCCGCGACTCCGCCGAGCAGGGCTACCCCGAGCTCGAGGTGCGCGTCACCTGCGCCTCGCGTCATGAGGCCGGCGCGCTGTCGGACCGCCTGAACTCCGAGGGGATCACGAACGTGCACCGCTGGGACTGGGTGCTCGTGGGGGCCAACGACGAGGATGACGCCGACGCGATCGCGCAGCGCCTGCGCAGCGAACTGCCCGACGCGGAGATCTCCGTCGAGTCGAACATGCGCAAGGTCTGGAACCACCTTCCGGGCAATCCGTTCGCCTGGCTCGGTGGACTCGCCGGCTGACCGATCCCCGTCACCGCTTGCCTTCCGCGGCGGACTCGTGATACTGACCCGCCCGATGCGCGACGAGATCCCAACGACCAACGACGGCGCGCAGATCCGGCCGATGTCCGCTCCGCCACCGCCGCCGCGACCCGTCGCGGCGGGAACGCGGCCCGATCCGGCCGCCCGCCTGGGCCAGACGACGTTTCCACCGATCGCCGAATACGCGTTCCTTTCGGACTGCGAGACGGTCTCGCTGGTGGCGCCGAGCGGCGCCGTGGAATGGATGTGCCTGCCGCGCATGGACTCACCGTCGGTGTTCGGGGCGATGCTCGACCGCGACGCCGGCTCGTTTCGCCTCGGCCCCGACGGGATGTCGGTGCCGGCCGCCCGGCGCTACCTGCCGGGGACGATGGTCCTGGAGACCAGCTGGGGGACCGGCAAGGGCTGGATGATCGTCCGTGACGTGCTGCTGATCGGCCACTGGCATCACCAGCACGACCGCTCCCACACCCACCGTCGCGCCCCCACCGACTACGACGCCGACCACGTGCTCCTGCGCACGGTGCGCTGCGTCAACGGCGAGACCCAGCTGCTGCTCGACTGCGAGCCGAAGTTCGACTACGGGCGGGATCCCGCGACCTGGCAGTACTCGGGAGACGACTACCACCAGGGGACCGCGACCAGCTCCGACGGCAGCGTGAAGCTGACGCTCACCACCGACCTGATGCTCGGCTTCGAGGGGTCACGGGCCACCGCGCGGCACCTGATGAAGGAGGGCGAGGTCGTCTTCTGCGCGTTGTCGTGGTCTGAGCACGCCGCGCCCCAGGACGTCGACGAGGCATTTGACCGGATGACGTGGACCGCCCACCACTGGCAGCACTGGCTGGACCGCGGCAACTTCCCCGACCATCCCTGGCGCACGTTCCTGCAGCGCTCGGCGCTCACGCTCAAGGGCCTCACCTACGCGCCGAGCGGCGCGCTGGTGGCCGCGGCGACGACCTCGCTGCCCGAGACCCCGGGGGGCGAGCGCAACTGGGACTACCGCTACAGCTGGATCCGCGACTCGACGTTCATG
>CAZZWJ010000336.1:0-3228 GCA_964657875.1 uncultured Solirubrobacteraceae bacterium | reverse complement strand
CGTCGCCACCGAGCACCGGCAGCGGGGTGGTGGCGCGGCGCGGGTCGCGGGCGAAGCCGCGGACCGCGTGGCCCTCGGCGTCCAGCCGCGCGGCGACGATACCGCCGACGTAGCCGGTGATCCCGGTGACGAGCACCTTCACGGGCGCGCCCACGGAGCGGTGACGACGTCACCCGGGTGAAGCTCGCCGACGGTGCCGGCGCCGGTGAGCACGAGCGCGGTGGCCAGCTCGTCGAGCAGCAGCTCGAGCACGTGCTGGACCCCGGCGGCACCGTTGACGGCCAGCCCCCACAGGACCGGTCGACCGATCATGACCGCCCGCGCGCCGAGCGCGAGCGCCTTGACCACATCGGTGCCGCGCCGGATCCCGCCGTCGACGAGCACGTCGGTCTCGCCGCCGACCGCGTCGACGACCGCCGGCAGGGCGTCGGCACCGGAGAGGACGGTGTCGAGTTGGCGCCCGCCGTGGTTTGAGACGACGACCCCCGCGGCGCCGTGGTCACAGGCGAGGCGGGCGTCGTGTGCGGTGAGGATCCCCTTGACCACGACCGGCAGCGCCGTCTCGGAGGCGAGCTCGGCGACATCGTCCCAGGTGAGGGTGGCGTCGATCTGGGCTGAGAAGTCCGACGGCTCGCTCACGTTGACCGCCGCGCCGGGCGACGCCGCCGCGGTGACCCGGCGGACGTCGTGGCGACGCTCGCGGCCGCGCACCCCGAGGACCGGGCGGTCGGCGGTGAGCACGAGCGCTCCGTAGCCGTGGCTCTCGGCGGTCGCGATGAGCTCCCGGGTGACGCCCCGATCCCGGAACACGTAGAGCTGACACCAGCGGCTGACGTCGGGCACGGCGTCGGCGAGGACGTCGGGCGGGGTGCTGGCGAGCGTCGACAGGCAGATCGTCGTGTCGGTCGCCGCGGCGCCCTGCGCGATCGCCGTCTCGCCGTCGGGGTGGGTGAGGCCGGCGAACGCCGTCGGGGCGATGATCACCGGGTGGGGCCGGCGTTGTCCGAGCACGGTCACCGACGTGTCGGCGCTCCCCGCGCCGGTGAGCACCCGGGGCGCGAGCGCGAGGCGATTCCAGGCCGCGAGGTTGTCCTCGAGCGTCACCTCATCCCCGGCGCCGCCCTCGATGTAGGCGCGGGCCCGCTCGGGCAGCGCCGCGTGGGCGGCCTGACCGTAGTCGGCGAGGCTCACGAGGGGGCCGGCGGTGTGCTCGAGCGTCGTCATCTGCTTCTCAAAGCTACGGAAATTGCGGCGACAGATCGCACGGATGACGAACACCCCGCAATTTCGCGGGTTTTGCGCGTCGCGGAAGTTCCTGCGTTTTCCGGAGAACGAGCTCCTGCCCCGCCGGCGGATCCGCTTTGATGACCCCGGTCGTCAGGTGAGCTTCTAAGTCGAGGATGGGGTCGAAAGACGTTATGGGTCAGGGTCGGCAGGGTCGTCAGGGTCGGACGCCGTCAGGTCGGGCGAGCTGTGGGTCGTGCTACTTCGGAGAGAACCTGTTGTGCGCGATGAGTGGGTCGGGGCCGTGCGCGACGTTTCGACCCGCCGGTCCCGAGGGGCTGCGGCCACCCAGCCAGCTGCGCTTCGTCTTTCGCCAGGAGCGTCGCCAGCAGGTCGCCTGGGCGTTCCCGTCGGCCGACGAGCAGGTGTCGCTGCACGTGTAGGGCCCGCGCGAGCGTGTGACCGTCCTCACGGTTGCGTGAGACCGCCACCTGTCAGAGTCGCCTGCACCCCAGGGAGAGGAACCACCCGATGCAGGTGACGGTGCTCGGCAAGTCGCCGGCCTGGCAGGACTCAGGCGGCGCGTGCAGCGGCTATCTCGTGCAGGAGCAGGGCTTCACCCTGCTCATGGACTGCGGCAACGGGGTGTTCTCCCGATTGCGGGAGTTCGTGGACTACGCCGACGTCGACGCTGTGCTCGTCACCCACCTGCACGCCGATCACTTCTTCGACATCGTGCCCTACAGCTTCGCCCTCAGCTACGGCATGCGGCGCGACAGTCCCCACCCGGCGCTCCATGCGCCGCCCGGAGGCATCGACTGCTTCCGGCGCGTGAGCGGCTGTCTGGGCGATGAGTCGCTGGTGTCCGGCGCCTTCGCGGTGTCGGAGTATGACGGGCGCCACTCGCTCACGCTCGGACCGCTGCAGGTGTCCCTGTGCGAGGTCCCGCACTACGTGCGGACCCACGCCGTGCAGATCACCGCCGCGGGGTGTGGGCGCTTCACCTTCGGAGCCGACTGCCGTCCCAACGACGAGCTCGTGCGCTTCGCCGCCGACAGCGACCTGCTGGTGATCGAGGCGACGCTCAGCGAGCCGGAGAACTTCGGCTACCGCGGCCACCTGACCGCGCGTGAGGCCGGCGAGCACGGGGCCGCCGCGGGCGCTGGGCGACTCGTGCTCACGCACTTCTCCGACGAGCTCGACCGGGCGCATGTCGAGTCGGAGGGCGCCGATGGGTTCGGCGGCCCCGTGGAGCTCGCCCACGCGGGCGCCGTGTTCAGCGTGTGAACCGGACGGCTCGGGGGGTAGGATCTCCAGCCCACGTCAAAAACGCCCACCCACGAGGGAGTTCCATGGCATCTCGACGCAAGAAGGTCGCCAAGGCGGTGCCGTTCAGCTCGTCTGATCTGCAGAACATCACGAAGGCCAATCCGTACGTTCAGCGCCTGATCGAAGATTCCGAGCTGCGCGACAACATCACCACCGTGATCGACTCGAGCAAGAGCGCGTACAACCGCCTGCTGTCGGCCAAGGCGCCGCACAAGGCGGTGCTCGAGGACAACAAGCTGCACAAGGACGTCTCCAGCGCCGCGGGGGCCGCCCGTGACGCCGTCGTCGCCTTCGGCGACGCTCCCAAGCACTCCAAGCCCAAGAAGAAGCGCCGCGGCGGCAAGCTGCTGCTGCTCCTGCTCGGGGCCGGTGGCGCGCTCGTCGCCTCCGAGGGTCTGCGCTCCAAGGTGCTCGACGCGCTGTTCGGTGCCGAGGAGGAGTTCGAGTACACGCCGCCGGCGCCGCCGACGACGACGCCCCCGGCCAGCCCGGTCTCCGCCGCGTAACCGCGCTCCGCGCATACGTCATCGCAGGTCACGAGGGGGTCCGAGGTGGGCCCCCTCGGTGCGTGTGGGGGACGGGGGACCGCGGCGGGCGCCGGACGAGTGAGCAGAATGGATCGGGATGAGTGACGGTGATGGTCTGACGCGGCGGGACGTGATGTTCGGCGCTGCC
>CAZZWJ010000335.1:0-3233 GCA_964657875.1 uncultured Solirubrobacteraceae bacterium | reverse complement strand
CATCATCACCGTCCTGCGGGGCCGGTCGGAGCCCGCGCAGTCGATGCGCGCCGAACGCCGGCCGGCCCGGGCCGGTGATCACCGGCCGCCGCTCGCCGGCTCGGTGATCACGTCCGGCGGCCGGGACACCGGGACCCGCAGGCCGCGGGCCAGCCAGTCGGGGAGATACCAATTCCAGCGTCCCAGCAAGCTCACGATGGCGGGGACCAGGAGCGATCTGACGACGACGGCGTCGACCAGGATTCCGGCTCCCAGCGCGGTGGCGAGGATCTTGACGTTCGTCTCCGGGCCCGACGCGAGTGAGACGAACGCCAGGAACAGGATCAGCGCCGCGCTGGTCACCAGGCGCCCGGTCCGGGCCAGTCCGATCACCACCGCCTGGTCGGTGGACCCGGTTTCGTCGTAGGCCTCACGCATGCGCGTGAGGATGAAGACCTCATAGTCCATCGAAAGCCCGAACAGGAAGGCGTAGACGGCGACCGGCACCCAGATCGTGATCGACCCGGTCGCGGGGACCCCCCAGATCGCCTGACTGCCGTGACCCTGCTGCCAGATGAAGGTCATGACCCCGTAGCCCGCGCCGATCGAGAGCAGGTTGAGCACGACCGCCTTGACCGCGAGCACGACGGATCGCAGGGCCCGCCCGAGCAGCAGCAGCGTGACGATCGCGATCACGAGGATCGGGATCCAGAAGTTGCCGTACGCGGCGTGCGTGAACGCGACGTCCTCAGCGCCCGTCCCGCCGACCCCGATCACCCCCGCGCGTCCGGCGGCCGCCTGGACGCGGGCCAGGGTTCGACGTCCGGCCGGCGTACTCGTCTCGCTGGACGGGATGACATCGATGACGGCGCGGGAGGACGTGCGAAAGCCATGACCCGCGGGTGCGTGGGCGAGCGCCACACCGGGGAGCCGATCCAGCACGCGGGTCGTCTGATCGGCTCGGCGGGGCTGGGTGAGGACTTCGATCGGGGTGATCACGCCCGGCGGCACGCCGCCGGAGGTCAGGGTGGTCAGCGTCGTGTGCGCGGGACCGTGCTGGGCCAGGGATGAACTGGTGGGGGACCCCAGGCGGATGGAGAAGAACGGGAAGGCCAGCACGCCGATCACCACGATCCCCGCGACCGCGGCGGCGATCCGGTGGCCCACCACCCAACCGGCCCACGCGGTCCACGGTCGACTCGCCGTCTGCTCGTGGCGCAGGCGACGGCGATCCACGCGCGGTCCGATCGTCGCCAGCAGAACCGGCAACAGCGTGATCGCGACCGCGATCGAGCTGAGCGGAATGAAGAAGCCGGCGAAGCCGATGCTCCGCAGGTAGGGGACCGGGAGCAGGATCAGCGCCAACAGGCTGATCGCGACCGTGAGGCCCGAGAGGACGACCGATCGTCCGGCGGTGCGCATCGCGACTCGGACCGCGTCCTCGTTCTCGGCACCCTGGTCACGGGCCTCGCGCCAGCGCGTGACCACCAGCAGCGAGTAGTCGATCGCGACGCCGAGGCCGATCAGGGCGATGAGGAACTGGACGACGAAGCTGACGTTGAGCACCGTCGTCAACGCGAGAACGAGCAGGAACGAGGTCGGAATCGCCACCGCCGCCATGAGCAGCGGAATGAACGCCAGAAAGCTGGCGAACACGAAGGCGAGCACGACCAGGGCACCGACCGCTCCCAGGAGGACCTCGACGAACACCCCGGCGCCGCCGCCGCCGCTTCCGGCGTTGGTGAGCTGATCGATGCCCGTCGCGCCGCTGGACCATCCCGACGGCGTCGCGCTCGACAGCCGGTGGGCGACCTCGGACTCGAAGTCCGGCTGCCCGGGATTGCCGGCGGAGGGCGTGAAGATCACTGCGTACGCGGTCCGGTGATCGGATGTCTGAAATCGGCTGTCGCCGGTGGTCGCCTGGTCAAGGACGCGGAGATTCCCGGCCGCGGCGGCAAACGTCCGTCTGATGCGAGCCGCGGAGGCCGGGGACGTGACGGTGGCGTCAGAGGGGAGTGTCAGGCTGACGACGGTCGGCTCCTGGGCGCCGCCACCGTGAAACAGCCGCTGGAGCTGGGCGTTGGTCTCATAGGCCGGCTGGCCGGGAAGCGCAAAGCTCTGGCTCAGACGACCCGACGTGGTGCTCACGGTCGCCAGGCCGGCGATCGCCAACGCCAACCAGACGACCACCACCAGTCGCTTATGGCCCAGCACCGCATCGGTCACGAGGTTCAAGACAGCTCCTTTGGGCGTGAGGCGAGAAGTCCAGCAGACGAGGGACACACAGGCTGAGCGAGTCGACCCCAACGCGCAAGGGACCGGCGGCGCATCTTCGAATGCTCTCGACGCAGTCGCCGGCGTCGGCGCCTACCGGGCTCGGGGTATCGACGGAGGGCAGGCGGTGAGCGGCTGAGCCGCGCAATCAGGGAACGAGCCCGACGCAGCGCGCCGGGAAACCCGTTCCCTCATGTGGGCGTGGCCAGGTGGCGAGGATCAGCGCGCCGCGTTCCGGGACCTGGTCCAGGTTGGCCATGAGCTCGATCTGCCAGCGGCCCGCCTGCAGGATGTAGCGCTCGCCGTCTACGCGGCCGGCCGACAGCTCGGTGCCCGGGTCGGTGTCGGTCTGCTCGTGGCCGACGGCGGTGATGCCCCGGTTCTCGACGAGATGGCGGAGGGCCTCGACGCTCCACCCCGGGGTGTGGCCGGCGTTGGCCATCGCACCGGGGTCCGGCCAGCGCGAGCCCCAACCCGTCCGCAGCGCGACGAAGCTGCCGGTCGCGATCGGACCGTGGGCCGCCTCGTGGGCGTCGATGAGCTCGACGGTCGCCGCGAAGTCGGGATCGTCCCGGGTCTGTGCCGTGGCGTCGAGGACCGCGAGCTCGGACAGCATCTCGGTGACGGGGATCTCATCGAGGGTGCGGCCACCCCGGATGAAGTGCGCCGGCGGGTCGACGTGGGTTCCCCACTGGCCGATGTGGCTGTAGCGGTGCGCGCGGAAGCCCTCCTCGTAGTCGATCACGACCTCGCGCTGCTCGTCGGGGAACGCGGCGTAGTGGGGGATACCCGGCGCAAACGCGTGCGTGAGGTCGACCCAGGTGGCCTGGCGCAGCGCATGCAGGGTGTCCGTCAGGCCCATCGAGCGAGCATACGTCGAGGAGGCACCCGCCCCCGCGCTCTCGCCCGCACCGGCGCGAGATCATCGGGAGAATCCCCGGCCGCCGTTGCGGTGCGGCCGGGTCTCGATCACCCGGTCC
>CAZZWJ010000334.1:0-3248 GCA_964657875.1 uncultured Solirubrobacteraceae bacterium | reverse complement strand
GAAGATCGTCTTGACCCGGTTGTCATGCAGGGCGGGCACGTAGCGGAAGTTGCTCGGACCGCGGTCGGTCCAGTCGGCGGTGAACCCGGTCAGCGCCAGTGCGTTCTCGTGCACGTCGCGTTCGCCATAGCCCCGGCCGGCCCCCAGGGTGAACAGCTCGAGCATCTCGCGGCCGTAGTTCTCGTTGGGTGCGTACCGGGTGCTGCCGGCCCCGTTGAGCCACAGCAGCATCGCCGGATCCCGGGTGACGTCGCAGAGCAGGTCATGGAAGTTGCCCAGCGCGTGGGAGCGCATCATCGCGTTCTGGTTGAGCATCAGCTGGGCGCTGGAGCTCTCGATCGAGGTGGCGAACCAGCTGTGCCAGACCAGCGTCATCCGCTCGATCAGCGGCTGGTCCGAGCGGATCATGCGGTCAAGCCACCAGCAGTGGTCGTCGCCCCACACCCCGGTGGGGTCCAGCGGCCGTCCGTCGGCGCCGTGCGGCGCGCGGCCGATCAGGCGGGCCGCGCCCGACGGGCGGGTGAGCGAGGCGACCGCCCCGTCGAGTCCGAGCGCCTGCAGACGCGCGACGTCGCCCGGACGCGGACCGAAGCCCGCGCGCCACAGCAGTCGGGTCGCGTCCGCGGCGCTGAAGCGGCGGCGCAGGGTGGCGATCGGGGAGCTCTGCAGCGTGGGCATGGCGAGCGCGGCGACGAAGTCGCCTCGTGGGTGATCATCGGCGGCCCGGGCGACGGGCTTGAGCTGGAAGTCGAAGCGATACCCAGGACATCATTCGGGTGCCCGGCCACTTGAGCGGTGGAAGTTCCCGCCGGCCGGTGATCCGAATTTCGGCATGAGCCGTAAGCTCAAACAGGGAGCCCTCGCCGAATCCGAGTCAACCCACCTCACCACGATGAGCCCACTCCTTCCCTTCCGCCAGCGCGGCTCCAATCTGATCTCGCTGGCCGACGAGGATCTCATGGCTCTGGTGCAGGACGGGGACGCCCGCGCGTTCGAGGTGATCTTCGATCGCCACAGCGACGTGGCCTTCTCCCTCGCCTACCGCATGTGCGGCCGCCGCGCGATGGCCGAGGACGTCGTTCAGGAGGCGTTCCTGTCGCTCTGGCGCAGTGGCGCGCGCTATGACCGCACGCGCGGCAGCGTCCGATCCTGGGTGCTCGGCGTGGTCCACAACCGCGCGATCGACCTGTTCCGGCGCGACAGCGTGCGCGCGGGCAAGGACGTATCCGACGACGACGCCGTCCAGCGCCTCGCCTCCGACGAATCGATCGAGCGCGAGGTCCAGCGCCGAGAGGACGCCACCCATGTCCGCGCGGCGCTGTCCGAGCTCCCCGGCGAGCAGCGCCAGGTGATCGAGCTCGCCTACTTCGGTGGCTTCAGCCACTCCCAGATCGCCGACATGCTGTCGCTGCCCGCGGGCACCGTGAAGGGCCGGATGCGACTCGGGCTCACCAAGCTGCGCCTGCACCTCTCCGACCCCGCGGAGGCGCTGTCGTGAGTCCCGAGGACATGATCCCCCACCCGGATTCCTGCAGCGCCGACGTCGCCGCCTACGCCCTCGGGGCGCTGGACCCGATCGAGGCCGATGCGTTCGAGCAGCACCTGCGCACGTGCGCGGTCTGCCCGATCGACCTCGTCGCCTTCGAGCAGGTCATCGACGGCGTCGCGATCAGCGCACCCTCCTTCCAGGCTCCGCGGGAGCTGCGCCGCCGCGTGCTCGGCGCCGTCGAGGCCGACACGCGCCTGCGCCACGCGCCGGTCGCCGAGCGACGTTCCCGGCGGCGCTTCAGCGTTCCGGCGATCACGTTCGCCGGCGGTCTGTCGTTTGCGATCGCCGCCGTCATCGTCAGTGTGATCGCGCTTCCCGGCCGTCCCGCCAACCGCGTCGTCGCCGCGTCGGTCGCGGGCGCGGGCCGCGCCTCGCTGGCGGTCACCGCCGATCACGCCGACATCTCCCTGCATCACGTGGTGGCCCCACCGCGCGGCGAGGTCTATGAGGTCTGGCTGCGGCGCGGGAAGTCCGACACGCCGGCCCGGGCGCGGCTCTTCCGCGTCAACGGCGCCGGCAACGCGACCGTGAGGGTCAACGGCTCGCTGTCGGGAGTCACCAAGGTTCTCGTCACCGCCGAACCGGCCGGTGGCACGCTGCATCCGACGCACCGCCCGGTCCTCGTCGCCACACTCGAGTAGCCGAGCGCCGCCGCCGGCAGGTGTGATCCACCCGACGGCGTATGGCGTATATACATTGCATACTGCGACAGCAACTGATCGGAGCCTCTCCCGATGGTCGGACTCGACAATCCCCTTCACATCGCCCTCGTCCTCATCGTCGTCCTGATGGTCTTCGGCGCCAAGCGCCTGCCTGAGATGGGCAAGGGACTCGGCGAGGGGATGCGCGGCTTCAAGCAGGCGGTCAGCGGTGAAGCCCCCGCGCAGCCGGCCCAGATCAGCCTCGCCAAGGTCGAGGACCCCGCCGTGGCCGCCGCTCCGCGTCCCGCCACCGAGCAGCAGACGCCGGTCGCGTAGCGCTTCGCGCTCTCGCCTGGCCGATCGCCGTACGACAGCCGTGGGCGGCACGCTCAAAGCTCGCGTCCTCCGGGACATCTGAGCGATGAAGGTCGCGATCATCGGGGCCGGGATCTCCGGCCTCACCACCGCCCACCTGCTTGACCCCTCACACGAGGTGACCGTGTTCGAGGCCGCCGGTTACGCCGGCGGTCACACGAACACGGTCCGGGTCGACACCCCGCATCAGACCCATGAGGTCGACACCGGATTCATCGTCTTCAACGATCGCAACTACCCGCGCTTTGAGGCGTTGCTCGACCGCCTCGGGGTCGCCTCCCAGCCCTCGACGATGACGTTCAGCGTCGCCGACGAGCACGGCGACTTCGAGTACAGCGGCGCCTCGCCCAACGGCCTGTATGCGAAGCGCTCCCATCTCGTCACGCCGTGGTTTCAGCGGATGCTCGTCGACCTGGCGCGCTTCAACGTCGCCGCCCGCGCCCTCGTGCGCGGCGGCGAGGACGGGCCGTCGCTGGGTCGCTGGTGTGAGCAGCAGCGCTTCTCGCGTCCGTTCGTGGAGCGTCTCATCGTCCCCCAGGCGAGCGCCGTGTGGTCCGCCGACCCCCACCAGATGTGGTCGTTCCCGGCACGCTTCCTGGCTGAGTTCTTCGACAACCACGGGATGCTCGGGTTCCGCGGGCGACCCCAGTGGCGGGTCGTCCGCGGCGGCTCCGCCCGCTACG
>CAZZWJ010000333.1:0-3305 GCA_964657875.1 uncultured Solirubrobacteraceae bacterium | reverse complement strand
GCCACCTCGCCGACGCCATGCCTGCCGGCCCCGGGGTCTACATCTTCCGCGACGGGGCCGGCAAGGTCCTGTACGTCGGCAAGTCGGTGTCGATCCGCTCGCGCGCCCGGGCCCACTTCGCCCCCTCCTCACCGCCGGCGGCCTGGACCGTCCACGCTGCCGTGGTCGACTACGCCACGACGACCTCCGAGCTCGGGGCGCTCGTGCTCGAGAGCCGGCTGATCAAGCAGCTGCGCCCGCCGGGCAACACCCGCCTGCTCGGCCGTGACGATCGCCTCGTCTACATCCGCTGTCGCCTGGACATCGCCTACCCGATCCTCGAGGTCGCCACCGAGCCCGCCGCCGGCCACGCGGTCACGATCGGGCCCGTGCGCGGCCGGCGGCTCGCCGCCGAGCTCGTCGAGCAGCTGGACTCGCTGTTCGGCCTGCGTCACTGCGGGCGGCGGCTGCCGCGCCGCGAGCATCCCTCGGCCTACGGCCAGATGGGGCGCTGCCTGTCGCCGTGCCTCGGCGATCTGGATCCCAACCTCTACCGCCGCCGGATCGACGAGGTGCTCTCGCTGTTCGCCCGCGGCGACGGCGCCGGTCCGCTGCTCGCGCACCTCGATCGTCAGCTGCGGGTCGCCGCCGGCCAGCAGCGCTACGAGCGCGCGGCGGCGCTGCACCGCCGCCGCGGCCGTCTGGCGACCGTGCTGGGCCGACTCGGCGGCGTCCTGGAGGCGACCCACGCCCGGCCGCGGCTGCTGGTCGTCGCCCACCCCGGCGACGCGACACGGCGCGAGGCGTTCTGGCTGGCCGGCGGGCGGCTGGTCGACTTCGGGCCGCTGCCCGAGGACCGCGGCGCGCTGCGCGAGCGCCGGGAGCACGCCCTGCGCCGGGCCGGTCGCATCGGCGAGCTCGGGGCCCACGTGCCGCCCGGCGAGGTCGACGAGGTCCGGATCATCACGACGTGGCTGGCCTCGCATCCGGAGACCGTGCAACACCCGCTGCGCGCCGACGCCGAGTCAGTCGGCGAAGGGGAGCTCGACGACCACGGCCTCGACCTCGTCCTCGCCGACGCGCACACGCGAGCCGGGGGGCGCCTCGCGCCGGACGAGCGCGAGCGCGAGAGCGCCGAGCCCCGGTGACTGCACGACGCTGCCCAGCCGCCCGACGACGCGGTCCTCGAACGTCACCTCCGCGCCGGTGCCGACGGGCTCGGTGAGACGCAGGCCACGCAGCCGACGGTTGGGCTTGCCGCGGTAGAAGAGGCGAGCCACCGTCTCCTGCCCGACGTAACAGCCCTTGGTGAAGGAGACGGCGCGGCTGTTGAGGTCGGCCTCCTGGGGGATGACGGTCTCGTCGAGGTCGACGCCGTAGCGCGGGCGTCCGTGCTCGACGCGCACGGTGTCGGCGACGGTGTCGGAGATCGCCACCGCGCCGGCCTGCCGCAGCGCCGAGCTGAGCGCTTCGGTCGACTCGGCGTCACAGAGCAGGTCGATCCCGAGGTCGCTGCGGATCGCGCGGACCTCGACGCCGCCGACCTGGGCGCGGACGTGGTCATGCTCGTCGGGGCCGAGGGCTGGGAGGCCGGCGATCGCCACCGACTCCGGGCCCAGCAGCGACAGCATCCCCGACTGCAGCGTGCGCTTGTGCAGCTGCACGTCGTAGCCGAGGCTGAACCGGCGCACGATGTTGAAGAGCTCCTGCAGCGCGACGCGCTCGGTGTCGAGCAGGATCTCATCCCCGGCGTCGAGGATCCGCAGGTCGGCGAGCATCTTGCCCTTGGGCGTGAGCAGGGCCGCATAGCAGCCGGTCCCGGGAGTGAGGGCCTCGACGTCGTTGGTGACCTGCCCCTGCAGAAACGCCTTGACGTCGGAGCCGGTGAGGGCGAGCTTGCCGCGCTCGGAACGGTCGATGAGGCCACACCCCTCGGTCGCCGCCCGATATTCACCGTCTGAAATCGCCAGCGTGGTCACTTCAGGAACTGTAGTGAGGTGCGGGCTCGCGTCCGCGTGCGCGGGACCGGTCCGTCGCGGCGTGGCGGTGAGCGGAGGGTGTGCGCCGGCGACGGCGAGTACGCTTGGCGTCGAGATGGGACTCGCGAACGACTTCACCGAGATGGTGGCGCTGCTGCCCGACGACTGGACCGATCTCGAGATCGACGTCCGGATCTACGACGAGAGTCGCTACGTCGACGCCGCGGTGATCATGACCAGCTGCAACGCGCAGCCCTACTCCCACCACGACTGGCACTGGCGGGTGCTCGTCGCCCATCGCTTCGGTCATGCCGCGGCGGTCCCGGCCGTGCATCTCGCCCTCCGCCTGCTCGACGACGGCGACTTCGCGGGGGAGATCGTCCAGCGCGAGGTCCGGGCCGGCCGGGCGAGCGTCATGCAGGGCTGGGGTCGGACCGAGTCCGTGCGCCAGGAGTTTCGCAAGCTCAACGCCCAGTAGGGCTTCGGTCGGGGGGACACCCGCCGACAATCCCCGCTCGCTGTCGGCCTCGACGCCCCTGCGCTCAGGGTCTCCGCTGCTTGGGGGCTGTGGGCAGGTTGGGTGGCCCTGGGCCGTTGAACCTGCCCAGAGTTCGGCGAGCTCAGCGTGGGGTGGTGCACCGGGGTTGTCCCCGGACTCAGGGCGCTCCCCCGACTGCCTGGAACATCGCGCTCACGTCGGGCACGTGCTTGACGATCCCGAAGCGCGCCTCCCAGGCGGCCCAGCGACGCAGGCGGGGGAAGTCGAGCGCGCCGAAGTGGCCCTCGGGGCCGGTGAACGCCGCCTGCAGCCCGGGCAGCTCGGCGTTGACCAGGGTCGGGTCCAGCCCGCCGACCGCCGACTCGAGGTCGTGGACGCCGGCGGCGGGGTGGGCCAGCGCGGCGTCATAGCCCGCGGTGAGGGTGCGGACGAGCGCGCGCGCCCGGGACGGGTCTCGGCGCAGACTCGCGGCGGTCGTGCTCACAACGAGCTCGGGGTAGGCGGGGGCACCGTAGTCGTCGACGCGGAAGACGTGAAAGCCGGGGCGCTTGCGCAGCAGCGTCACGCCCTCGTCGTTCCAGAACCCCGTGGCCGCCGCGACCCGGCCCGACAGCACGTCGGCGACCGCGTCGAAGCCGATGTCGATCGTCTTCACCTTCGCGGGGTCACCCCCGCTGCCGGCGACCGCCGAGTGCAGCACCGCCAGGTCGCTCGCCGCGCCGGTGACCCCGACGGTGTGCCCGGCGAGCTCGCGTGGACTGTGGATGGCGGGTGCGGCGAGGATCGACGCCAGCGGCCGCTGCACGATCGGCAGGATCCCGACGATCGGCGGGGGGGGGGGGTCTGAC
>CAZZWJ010000332.1:0-3311 GCA_964657875.1 uncultured Solirubrobacteraceae bacterium | reverse complement strand
CCCGCGCGGGCCCGGGCGATGACCGCCGCCGGACCGGGACCGTCGGCGCCCCGCTCACCGGTCGTCCCGGTGACCGAGACGGCGTAGAGGAAGCCGGTCGCGCTCTCGGCGATCCGCGCCAGCCGGTCGTCCGGGGTCGTCGGCGCGACGAGCGGCACGAACGCGAGGCCGGACGCGGCGCACGCCGCCCGCGCGGCCGGCGCCTCCTCGAGCGGCAGGTCGGGCACGATCAGGCCGCTCACCCCGGCCGTGGCCAGCTCATCGCAGACCCGCTCAAGGCCCCGGGCGAGGATCGGGTTCATGTAGCACATGAGGATCACCGGGACCGAGCGGGCGAGCTCGGCGGCGAGGCCCACCACCGCCCCCAGCGAGACCCCGGCGTCGAGCGCCGTGGTCGCGGCCTCGTGGATCACGGGTCCGTCGGCGAGCGGGTCGGAGAACGGGACGCCGAGCTCGATCAGATCCGCCCCACCGGCGATGAGCGCAGCGCCGATCGCACGAGAGCCCTCCAGGTCGGGGAAGCCGCCCATCATGTAGGGCATGAGCGCGGCGCGGCGGCCGTCGGCGCGGGACCGCGCGAACGCCTCGGCGATCCGCGCCGGTCCGGTCTCGCTCATGGGGACCGGCTGGGCGGTCTCGCTCATGCCGACCGGAGGCGCATCGCCTCCAGGGCTTCGGCGAGGTCCTTATCGCCGCGGCCCGAGAGACAGATGACGTCGAGCTCGGAGTCGCCGTCGGCGAGCGCCCAGGCGACGGCGTGGGCGCTCTCCAGCGCGGGGATGATCCCCTCCAGACGCGCCATCTGGGCGAACGTGTCGAGCGCCGCTGCGTCGGTGATCGCGACGTAGCGGGCGCGCTCGGTGTCACGCAGCCACGCGTGCTCGGGACCCGCGCCGGGGTAGTCCAGACCCGCGGAGATGGAGTGAGCCTCGAGGATCTGACCGTCCTCATCCTGCATGATCGCCGACAGCGAGCCGTGCAGCACCCCGGCGCCCGCGCCGGGGCCGGGACCGCCGACGGTGAGCGGCGCGCCGTGGCGCCCCGTCTCCAGGCCCTCACCGGCCGCCTCGACCCCGATCAGCCTCACCTCGGGATCGGCGTAGAAGCCGGCGAACATCCCGATCGAGTTCGAGCCCCCGCCGACGCAGGCGATCACCCGGTCGGGGAGACGGCCGGCCTGCTCGAGCACCTGGACACGGGTCTCGTCGCCGATCACGCGCTGCAGGTCGCGCACGAGTGCCGGATACGGGGCCGGGCCGACGCACGAGCCGATGATGTAGTGGGTGTCCTGCACGCGGGTCACCCAGTCGCGGATCGCGGCCGAGACCGCCTCCTTGAGGGTGCGCGCGCCCGCCTCCACCGGGGCGATCCGGGCGCCGAGCAGCTCCATCCGCTCGACGTTGGGGCGCTGGCGACGCATGTCCTCGGTGCCCATGAACACGACGCACTCCAGGCCGAGCAGCGCGCAGGCGGTCGCGGTGGCGACGCCGTGCTGGCCGGCCCCGGTCTCGGCGATGATCCGCGGCTTGCCCATCCGGCGGGCGAGCAGCGCCTGCCCGAGCGCGTTATTGATCTTGTGGGCGCCGGTGTGGTTGAGATCCTCGCGCTTGAGCCAGACCTCGTGGCCGGCGGCCTGCGACAGGCGCCGCGCCCGGTACAGCGGCGAGGGCCGCCCGACATAGTCACGCAGCAGCAGCGAGAGCTCGGCGGTGAACTCGGGGTCGGCGCGGGCCGACAACCACGCGGCTTCCAGCTCGGCGAGCGCCGGCATGAGCGTCTCGGGGACGTACTGGCCGCCGTAGGGACCGAAGCGGTGCTCCATTGCGCCGGTCGGCGGGGATGTCGCCGGGCTCATGCGACGCGCTCCTCGCGCTCCCCGGTGGCCGCGACGGCGGCCGCGAACGCCTCCAGGGCACGATGGTCCTTGACCCCCGGGGAGGACTCGGTGCCGGAGGCGACGTCGACCGCGTAGGGGGCGACCATCGCGATCGCCTCGCCCACGTTGCCGGCGTTGAGGCCCCCGGAGAGGATCAGCGGAACCGACCCGCGCCGACGCGCCCGGGAGGAGAAGTGCGCGCGGGCCAGCTCCCAGGCGAACGTCTCGCCGCTGCCGCCGGGCACGCCGGGGACGTGGGAGTCGAGCAGGTGGTAGTCGGTGTGAAACGGAGCGAGGGCCTGGATGTCGGCGCGGCTGCGCACCCGGGCGGCCTTGATCACCCGGCAGCCGGTCCGGCGGGCGGCCTCCGCGCAGAACGCGGGGCCCTCGTCGCCGTGCAGCTGCAGCATCGTCAGCGAGAGCTCATCGGCGGCGCGGACGACCTCGTCGAGCGATGGGTTGACGAACACCCCGGCGATCTGGACGTGGCGGCGGTGCGCGGCGCTGATCTCGCCGGCGACGGCGGGCGCGCAGGCGCGCGGGGAATGCGGCCACAGGATCATTCCCAGCGCCCACGCGCCCATCGCGACGGCCGCGTCGGCGTCGGCGCGGCTGGTGATCCCACAGAACTTGATCTTCGGCGTCTCCACGGTCCATTCACTGTAGGCGCGCGGTCCCGTGACTGGCCGGGACGGTGAGCGCGCGGGTGGCGGCCTCCATGTCGGGCGCACGCATGAGCAGCTCGCCGACGAGGACGGCGTCGATCCCGGCCGCCGTGACCCGGTCGATCATCGCCCGCTCGCGCAGACCCGATTCCGAGACGGTGATCGTCGTGGCCGGGATGCGGTCGCGCAGCGCGAACGTCCGCTCCGGGTCGACCGCGAGCGTGGTCAGGTCGCGGTTGTTGATGCCGATGATGAGCTCGTGACCGGGGGCCGGGGAGAGCGCCAGCGCACGGTCCAGCTCGGCGTCGTCGTGAACCTCGACGAGCACGTCGAGGCCCTCGGCGCTCGCCCGGTCGTGGAGGCGCTGCAGGGTGGGGTCCTCCAGGGCGGCGACGATGAGCAGGATCGCGTCGGCACCGCCGGCGACCGCCTCGGCGACCTGGTACTCGTCGACCATGAAGTCCTTGCGCAGGATCGGCAGCGAGGACGCCGCCCGGGCGATCGCGAGGTCCTCCAGGCTCCCCCCGAAGCCCACCGACTCGGTGAGCACCGACAGCGCCCGGGCGCCCCCACGCTCATAGGCGGCCACGACCTCGGCGAGCTCGACCCCCTCCCGGATGACCCCCGCCGACGGCGAGCGGCGCTTGTGCTCGGCGATCACCGACAGGCCGGGAGCGGCGAGCGCGGCCGCGAAGCCCCGCGGCGGGTCGCCGGTGAGCCGCCGCGCCGCATCCGCGTTCACCGCGGCCGGCGGACGGGCGGCCCGGCGC
>CAZZWJ010000331.1:0-3319 GCA_964657875.1 uncultured Solirubrobacteraceae bacterium | reverse complement strand
CCCATGCCGTCGTCTGCGGGATGACCGACGGCGATCTGCAGGTCGGCGCGCTGCGCGCCGACGGCTCGCTGGAGGCCTGGGTCGTCCCCGAGGGGGTCCGCACCAAGGTCGCCGGGCTGAGCGGCGACGCGCCGCGGACCCTGCCTGACTGGCTGGCCGGGTTCCTGCACCTCGAGGCCGGCGTGCGCACCGCGATCGTCGTCGCCATCCAGGTCGCCGACGCCCACGACGGATGGCTGATCGTCGCCGGAGCCCAGGCGCCGAGTCCGGAGGCGCGGGCGAGCCTCGGAATGCTCGCCAACCAGATCTCCCTCGCGGTGCAGCGCACGGCGCTCTCCAAGCAGATGCACCAACGCGCTTCGGAGTCGCGGTTCACCTCGCTCGTGCAGCACGCCTCCGACCTCATCTGCGTGATCGACGAAGCGGCCACGATCGTGTATCAGAGCCCGTCGATCCACACGGTCCTCGGCCGCGAGGCCGAGGCGGTCGTCGGACGTCCGTTCGCCGAGCTCCTGCATCGCGACGAGCAGGGCCGCATCCTGCGCCGCCTCGCCGAGGGGTCATGGGCCCCCGGGGCCGCGGAGACGATCCAGTGCCGGCTGGCCACCCACGACGGCGCCGCCCGTGACTTCGAGCTCATCGCCACCGACCTGCGAGCCGACGCGGAGGTGCGCGGCATCGTCATCAACGGGCGCGACATCTCCGAGCGACGCGCCTTCGAGGAGCAGCTCACCCACCAGGCGTTTCATGATCCGGTCACCCATCTCGCCAACCGCGCGCTGTTCAACGAGCGGGTCAGCCACGCCGCCGCCCGCGCCCGGCGGGAGCCGATCATGCTGTCGACGATCTTCATCGACCTCGACGACTTCAAGACGATCAACGACAGCCTCGGGCATGCGGCGGGGGATCTCGTGCTGCTGGAGACCGCCAAGCGGATCAGCTCCTGCGTCCGCACCGTCGACACGCCGGCCCGCTTCGGCGGGGATGAGTTCGCGGTGCTGCTGGAGGACGTCGAGGGACTCCAGACGGCGGTGCAGACCGCGGAGCGGATCCTCGAGGTCCTGTCGGAGCCGTTGCAGATCGGTCACACGACGATCGCGATCCGGGCGAGCCTCGGCGTCGCGGTCTCCGCGCCCGGGCAGGCCCTGATCGCCGACGACCTGGTTCGCAACGCCGACGCCGCGATGTACATCGCCAAGGGCGAGGGCAAGGGCGGCTTCCGGATCTTCGAGCCGGCGATGCACGAGCGGGTCCTGGCGCGCCTGCAGCTGCGCAGCGACCTGCAGCGGGCGCTCGACGTCGGCGAGTTCGAGTTGCACTACCAACCGCTCGTGCGCCTCAGCGACAACTTCGTCACCGGAGTCGAGGCGCTGCTGCGCTGGCGCCACCCGACGAAGGGGGTCATCTCGCCTGACGACTTCATCCCGTTCGCGGAGGAGACCGGCCTGATCGTGGCGATCGGCCGGTGGGTGCTGCAGGAGGGGTGCCGGTGGGCGGCGGAGATGCGCCGCCAAGTCCCGGGTGCGGTGCTGCCGACGATCGGCATCAACCTGTCCGTGAAGCAGCTCTTCCATGACGACATCATCTCCGACGTCAAGCAGGCGCTGGCCGCGGCCGGACTGGAGGCGCGGGCGCTCACCCTGGAGATCACCGAATCGGTGCTGATGACCGACACCGACCTGGCGGCCCAGCGGATGACCGAGCTGCAGGGGCTCGGCGTGCGCCTGGCGATGGACGACTTCGGAACCGGTCACTCGTCGCTCTCCTACCTCAATCGCTTCCCGCTCGACATCCTCAAGATGGACCGTTCGCTGCTCGCCGCCGGGGCCACGCCGGTCACGTCGGGCCTGGCGATGGCGGTGCTGGGACTCGGTGAGACGTTCGACCTGGAGGTCGTCGCCGAGGGCATCGAGCATCCCGAGCAGTCCTCGACGCTCCGCGATCTGGGCTGTGAGACCGGCCAGGGCTTCTTCTTCGCCCGGCCGATGCCCGCGATGGCGATGCAGCGGTTCCTGATCGATCACCGGGACGGGGTCAGCTCCGAGCCCGACCCGATGCCGGTCGCGCCACCGGGCGACGGGATCACCCTCACCCCGGTGTCGTGAACCACAGCTACGAGGGACTGCAGCGCATCGGCGACCGCGACCGGGCGGGTCTGCTGAGACCGCTGCGCTGCCCGGCCTACCGGCTGACGCTCGGCGGCCTGATCGTGTCGCTCACCGGCGACGGGGTGTTCCTGATCGCCCTCGCCTGGCAGGTGTACGCGCTCTCCGACGTCCCGACCGCGCTGGCCGGCGTCGGGATCGCCATGACCGTCCCCACGATCGTCTGCCTGCTGATCGGCGGCGCCGTCGCCGATCGGACCGATCCCCGGCGGGTGATGCTCGTCGCCGACGTCGTCCGCGCGCTCACCCTCGCGACGCTGGCGAGCTTGTCGATGACCGGCTCGCTCACGCTCGCCGAACTGCTCGTGATCGCGGTCGTCCACGGCGCCGCCACCGCGTTCTTCGATCCCGCCTCCGACGCGCTCGTCCCCCGCCTGCTGGAAGCCGAGTCGCTGGCGGCGGCCAACGCGCTGGATCAGATCGTGCGCCCGCTCGCGCTGCGTCTCGCCGGTCCGGCGCTTGGGGGCGTCGCGATCGCCGTGGTGGGCACCGGCGGGGCGTTCGCCGCCGACGCGGGGTCCTTCGCGGTCTCGGCGGCAGCGCTGCTCGCGATCCCCGCGGGATCGATCCGACCGATCGCGGCGGCGGCGACGGGCGTCGTCGGCGAGATCACGACCGGCCTCGCCTATGTGCACGCGCGGCCGTGGCTGTGGGTGACGCTCGCCTCCGCGGCGCTCGCCTACCTGCTGTTCATGGGGCCCGTCGAGGTGCTGGTGCCGTATCTGGTCAAGAACGATCTGCACCAGGGCGCCGGTCAGCTCGGACTCATCTTCGCCACCGGGGGCGCGGGATCGCTCGCCTGCGCGATGTGGCTGGGCGGCCGCGGCCTGCCGCCGCGACTGATCCGCTTCACCTACCTCGCGTGGACCGCCGCGACCCTCGCCGTCTGCGGCTACGGCCTCGCGCGCTCCGACGTCGGCCTGGCGGTCGCGAGCCTCGCCTTCAACGCCCTGGAGACCGCGGGCACGATCACCTGGATCACGCTCAAGCAGCGGCTCGTCCCGGCCGAGCTGCTCGGCCGGGTGTCGAGCCTCGACTGGCTGATCTCGATCGGACTGCTGCCGGTCTCCTACGCCCTCACCGGGCCGGTGAGCAGCGCTCTCGGGGTCCGCGCGACGCTCGTCGCCGCGGGCGCGCTCGGGGCGCTGGTCACC
>CAZZWJ010000330.1:0-3343 GCA_964657875.1 uncultured Solirubrobacteraceae bacterium | reverse complement strand
TTCGCGATCGAGCCGACGCGATGCCGGGCGATGGAGACCGTGACCCTCTGGGTGAGGCTGCCCTGCACCCAGACGGTGTAGCGGCCCGCCCGCGGGACGTGGAGCTTGGCGGTGAGGATGCCGGCGGTCGGCTTGAGCGTGAGGCCATCCGGGGTCGGGTCGTCGGCGACCGGCAGCGGGACCCAGGTGAACGGATGCAGGGACTGCGTCGCCTTGACCGACGCGACGAGCGTCGAGGTGGTGAAGGCCAGCCGAGCGTGACGGGCGCGGGCGAGCGCGCCCAGGTGCCGGACGCGTCGGCAGCTGATCCTGCGCGGCTGATAGAGCGGGGCGTCCGCCGCATCGGCGGTGATCACGTGCGCGTGCACGGTCGGCGTCGAAGCTCGCCGATACACGTCGTAGTAGTGGTCCTGGTAGACGAGCCGGTAGTCGGCCGGAGGCCGGGTGAGAAGCGGTGAGCGACCGAGGACCATGAGCTTGTAGAGCTTCTGGAAGCTGTAGCTCACGTCCCCGAGGTCCCACGGATATTGCAGCTGTTGCGGCGACCGGGGCGTGGTGCCCACCGGCGCGATGGGGTCGCCGTAGATGTGGGGGATGTAGGGGCCCATGTCGCGCAGGAAGTAGCCGGGCCACTCGAAGTCCCAGACGTCGTAGTACGTGGGTCCCTGGCCACTGAAGCGAGCGTCGATCCGGCTCAGGGCCATGAAGCGGGCCTGGGGAGCCAGCGGGGCCTGGCGAAAGCTCTTGGCGTTCGTCCACAGGACCGCGAGCGTGAGCACCGCGGCCAGCGTCCAGCCCAGCCACGGTCGCACCAGGTCGTGGAGGGCCACCGCACCGAGCATCGCGGCGAGCACGGCGGTGATCGAGAGGATCATCTCGACCTTCGAGGCCGCGTACGGGGTCGAGCGCTCGAGCAGGATCCAGGCGGCGATCCCGTTGGCGAGCAGCAGGACCAGCGGCCCCCAGGCGCGGCGGCGGATCGTCCACAGCGCCCCGAGCACGGCGCTGGTCACGGCCAGCCACAGCAGCGTGTAGACGAGCCCGACGTGCAGCGTGATCGGCAGCCGGTAGTCCCCGTTGGGCCAGATGCCCATGATCTGCCAGAGCTTGAGCGGAGCGATCAGGTTGCCGGTCGACGCGCCGCCGGTCGACGTGCTCAGCACCGACGTGGTCGTGTCGTAGGACGTGATCGCCGAGGACAGGAACGGAATGAGCAGCGCCGCGCCGCCGGCGAGGGCGACGGCGACGGCCAGCACGGACCGCGGTGACGGACGCAGCAGGCGGTGGCGAACCCGCCACAGGGAGATGAGCACGAAGACGAGCAACGGGATCCCCAGCCACGCGACGGCGGGGACGGCGAGCACGTAGAGCTCGGCGGCGACGACGACGATCAGCGGCGCGAGCGCTCGGGCGGAGGGTGGGCGGCGCAGGATGCGCGCTCCGAGGACGACGGTCAGGGTCACCAGCCAGGTGGTGAGCAGCTCCTTGATGCTCGAGATGAGAAAGAACGAGTAGGCGAGACCGGCCTGGGCGGCGACGAACGCGCACAGGGCGCGCAGGGGGAGGGAGCGGACGGCGTCGCGGAGCAGCTCAAAGAGCGCGAGGGCACCGAACGCGAGCGCGGTGGCGATGAACGGGTCATAGACCCACGGCACGTCCTGGCCGACGAGCGGGCGCAGGGCCCCAATGGCGACGTCCCCACCGAGCGGGTAGGCGGAGGAGAGGTAGCTCCCCTCGAGGATCGTCGTGCCGGATCCCTGAAACGGCAGGTCGGCGATCGCGCGATGGCCGTGCTCGATGAGTTCGCGGGTGAGCGCGAAGTGAAACGCGGCGTCTCCGTCGACCCCGTAGCCGAGGAAGTCAGGGTGCCCGAGGGCGAGGATCGGCGCTCCGAAGGCGAGGAAGACGAGCACCCCGACGGCCCATCCCCAACGGTCCAGGCGCAGATCCCGCAGCCGGGGGACGGAGACGACGTACCCGAGCAGCGCGAGCGCGACGACGACCCAGGTGGTCGCCCGGCTCGTCGACGCGGACTGGGTGAGCAGCGACGCGACGATGATGATGAACGCGAGTCCGACGCCGGGGATGAGCGTCTCGGGCAATCTCCATCCGCCGACGCGCTCGACCAGCAGGCCGCAGCCGAAGGACGCCAGGAGAACGATGAGCGGGAACGCCAGCCAGTCGAGGAGCATTGGCCGCAGGACCTTATAGAGCTGTCGGCTAGCCTTTTTCCCATGTCAAGCGCTGCGGTCGAGTCAGATCGCCTGCCCGCGGTCGCCGTCCGCTCTGTCAGCAAGACCTTCGTCGTCCCGGAGGAGCAGCGACACACGCTCAAGGAGCGGGTGCTGCATCCTCGCCATCAGATCAAGAGCAACACGTTCGACGCGCTGCACGACGTCTCGATGGAGATCTATCCGGGGGAGTTCTTCGGCATCGCGGGCCGCAACGGCAGCGGCAAGAGCACGATGCTCAAGTGCATCGCCGGCATCTACCATGCCGACGGCGACATCTGGATCCGGGGTCGCATGTCGACGTTCATCGAACTCGGCGTCGGGTTCAACCCCGACATGGCGGCCCGGGAGAACGTCGTCATGAACGGCATCATGATGGGCCTCAGTCCGCGGGAGGCTCGCAAGCGCGTCGATAGCGTGATCGACTTCGCCGAGCTGCGGGAGTTCCAGGACCTGAAGCTCAAGAACTACTCCTCGGGCATGTACGTCCGCCTCGCCTTCTCGGTCTCGATCCAGGTCGACGCCGACATCCTGCTCATCGACGAGGTGCTCGCGGTCGGCGACGCCGCGTTTCAGCAGAAGTGCTTCGACGTCTTCAACGATCTCCGGGATCGCGGCAAGACGATCATCTTCGTCACCCACGACATGGGCTCCCTGGCGCGCCTCTGTCACCGGGCGCTGCTGCTGGAGCGCGGGCATACGGTGTACTACGGCGATCCCAACGAGGTCGCCGACCGCTACCTGGAGATCAACTTCGGCCGCGATCCCCGGGCCGAGGGGGCCGTCGAGGACGATCGGATCGGCGGCGGCGAAGCGCGGGTCACCGAGGTGTGGATCGAGAACGGGCGGGGTGAACGGATCGCCGCGGCCCCCCAGGGCGAGTCGATGACCATCAACGCGAGCGTCCTGTTCATGGTCGACGTCGAGAATCCCGCCGCCAGCGTGTCGATCCACAACGAGCAGCAGCACGCCGTCCTCGTCGCCAACAGCGAGATCGAGAACGAGCGCAGCGGCCACTTCAGCGCCGGCGACAGCGTCCTCTTCTCCTTCACCTTCGACAACGTGCTCGCTCCCGGTCGCTACAGCCCGGTGATCCAGCTCGCCCACCGCGG